>NZ_JAXAFK010000004.1 GCF_033898505.1 Pectobacterium carotovorum
AAGAATTAAAACTGTTTATTCGTAATGAATTTACTGTTGTTCACTCTTCAAGACTTTTTATATCGTTAAGATACGGTCTTGTGAGTGCCCACACAGATTGTCTGATTAAATTGTTAAAGAGCAGTGCCACATCTTCCGTGGCGCGGGCCGCATATATTATGCGTTTCCGCTGTGAAGTCAAGTCATTACTGACCGCCTTCGTTGAATCTTTTTTCCTGTTACCGCAACCGCGTGTCGCTGTTGCCGTGTCAGTGGAGGCGCATTATAGGGACTTCTCGCCGCCTGACAAGCGCTAAATTCAAAATAATTATCGTTTGTCTACTATTTACCCACAAGGCTATTAAAGTGGCAGTTTTTCCAGCGAATCGAAGCCATAACGCTGCAATATTGGCCACAGCGTAGCGACTTTAGGTGTAATCGCCAGGCAATAAACCAGATTCTTATCTGTCGAAAGTGGCGGATTATCCAGATTGGCAATTAGCCACGCGGTTCTTCTGGCAATAGCGGCACCAGAATCGACAAGACGTGTTCCATCTGGCAACGCCGCTTTCAGCTCTTCTGCTAACAACGGAAAATGCGTACAACCCAGTACAACCGTATCTGGCGGTTCCGGTAAACGTAGCCAAGGGCGCAGAATTTTTTGCAGTTCGGAAATTGAGATCGTCTCACCCTGCAATTTCGCTTCTGCTAACTCGACCAGTTCTGACGATCCCAGTGACAAAATCTGGCAATCCGTCGCAAAACGGGTAATCAGTTCGTGCGTATAGGGGCGTTGAACCGTTGCGCGCGTCGCCAATAGGCCAACAACGCCGTTGCGCGTCAGTTTAGCTGCAGGCTTCACCGCAGGGACGACGCCCACGACAGGGAAAGTAAAACGCTCACGTAATGCAGGAAGGGAAATAGTACTCGCCGTATTACAGGCAATCACAACCAGTGCGAGCTGATGACGTAGTTGGACTGCGTTAACAATCTCAACCACGCGCTCAATAATAAACTGCTGTGATTTCTCACCATAGGGAAACGCTTCGTTATCGAATGCGTATATATAGTGAAGATCCGGCAAGAGCTGCCGGATTTCATCATAAACAGACAGCCCGCCTACGCCGGAATCGAAGACCAGAACCGTAGGACGGGATGGCAGGTTAGAAGGTATAGCTTCCGGTGAGATAGTATTCTCGCCCTGCCGTGCGGTAGCCATATGCCGTCTCGTAATCTTTATCAAACAGGTTGGCGATTCTACCACGAACTGTCAGATGAGAGGTGATCGGATATGAGGCGGAAACATCAACCGTACTGTAGCTAGGTAGGCGGCGGGTATTTGCTGCATTATCAAACCGCTTACCTACATACTGGTAGCTCAGATTAAAATCGACGTCATACAGGTTCCAATCAACTTGGTACTTCGCTTGCTGCTTCGCACGACGGGCCAAAACCTTATCATTTTCATCGTTGCGGGCATCAAGATAGTCCAAAGTGATTTGATGATTCAGCACACCAGTCTCAAATGATCCCGTCCACTCCAGCCCCTTCATCGTTGCTGCATCAACGTTATAATAAGTCCCAGTATTTGTTGCAAAAGCATACTCATACGCGATCAGATTATCGATCTTATTAATATAACCCGACAAACGCCAACTTAATGGCCCGGTTAAACCTTCCAATCCGGCTTCCCATTGTTTCGACTCTTCAGGCTTTAGGTTTTCATTTGATTCAATATCGAAACGCTTCTGCCCATACAACTGTCCCAAAGTGGGTGCCTGAAAGCCTGTCGCATAGGAGAGGGTTACTCGGTAATCGGGGAAAAATTCCCAGCCTGATGCAAGCTGCCAAGTACCATGTCTACCAAATTTCTCATGGTCATCACCGCGTACAGATCCTTCCAGAATAACAGCACCATATTGCTGTTGCGCGGTTAAATAGGCTCCTGAGTTATCCTGCTTATAGCGGTTACTCTCGCGGTTTAGTGTATTAAAACTAACACCTTCTGAAGTTAACTTCTGCTGGCGCCAGTCAATACCCGCACTGACCATACCATGGCTGAGCGCCAAGGTATTCCCCCACAGCACGTCATATTGGTCAATATCATCTTGAGAGTTATAAGCACCATAGCGCCCTTGAGTACTGAGATATTGGATTGAAGTATATTTCTGATAGCTGGCAATCAACTGAGAAGCATAATTTTCCTGGGAGAATCGCAACCCGCCACTATAGGTATGGTTGTAGCTCTGCTGTTCATTTTGAATAGGAAAACCAAAGTCTTGGGAAAGCGCATCATAGTCACCGTTGCTGCCATAACCGTAGCCACGGAAGAACCCAGAAATTGAATCGTTAAACTGATGTTCAACACCTGCCCAGAATGTTTTATTGCGCCAGCCATCTTTATCTGAGTCTAACGCCTGATTAGATGAATCCGGGTAAACATTGAATCCCCGAGTATCCTGATAAGCTCCAGCTAAAGAGACTCGTGTGCTATCACCAACCGACTGATGCAAACTTCCACTATATTCCTGATAGCGGTTCGAACCAGCCCCTGCATTAAGTACTGTTTTATTTTCTGTTGTTTGCGTAATGATATTAACCACGCCACCAATAGCGTCGGCACCGTATACCGCCGAGCGTGGACCACGCATAAACTCAATGCGCTGTACTAAAGCAATAGGGATAAGGTTGAAATCTGGATCGCCCGTAATACCGTATTTAGCAATAGGGACACCATCAATGAGTACCAACGTATGACGTGCTTCCGAGCCCCGAATATACATTGATGCGCTTTGTCCCAACCCACCAGTCTGAGCAATATTCACCCCTGGCAATCGACGCATAACTTCCAAAACATTCTTCGCTTGCCACCGATTGATGTCATCACGAGTGACCACGTCAATTGCCGCCAGCACCGAAGAAACCGGCTGCGCGAAGCGATTTGCCGTTACTACCATGTCATCGGTATTTTTTTCCGATGACGGATTTTGACTTTCCTGCGCCCAGCCAGAAAATGCCGTGACGGAAAGCGCCGTCAGCAGCGAAACTTTTTTAATCATTGTTAAAGCATCCGAGAAATAATAAGGATGCCGCAGGCTCTGCTAATAGCACGCGATATGCAGAACCAATTGCGACGTATTCCGGCAGGTCTTCGGGCTTGGATGCCGTTGTTACCACAAACCGTCAATGACGGTAAGGGATACAACGAAAGCGATGACTTCCCATCCTCAAAAGTTGAAGACAGTGTCTGCATAATAATGCTATCGCCGGGGCTTTCCTTACCGCTGCGCGTCAGCTCCAGATTTACACTGGATTCCCTTTTGACTTGTGATACAAGGCCGGACGCTCATCCTACAATCGCGAATTGCGGAAGTCTAGACTTCCATATCACTACAGGATAATAACGTAACAAAACTGGACTTCCTGGCCGGATTCCCTACAATTCCCGGCCAATAACACCCTTTTAGACGCTGTTCAGACGAGAAAACCATGACGCCAGAAATCCTGCCCATCGAACAATACGACGACCAGCTTGCAGAGAAAACCGAGCGTCTGCGTGGCATGATGGCACCGTTCAATGCACCGGAACCTGTCGTCTTCCGTTCTCCCGCCAGCCACTATCGGATGCGTGCCGAATTCCGCATCTGGCACGAGGGTGACGAGCTTTACCACATCATGTTTGACCAACAAACCAAACAGCGCATTCGGGTCGATCGCTTTCCGGCAGCCAGTGAGTTAATCAATCGCCTGATGCCAGAGCTGCTTGCTGCAATCCAGCCCGATTCCGTTCTGCGCCGCAAACTGTTCCAGATAGACTATCTGTCCACCCTGAGCGGCGAAGTGATCGTTTCACTGCTGTATCACCGCGCACTGGACGAGGAGTGGCAGGAGCATGCCCGTGCGCTGCGCGATAGCCTGACGGCGCAGGGGTTCCGTCTACAGCTGATTGGTCGTGCGACAAAAACCAAAATCTGCCTCGACCGCGATTATGTTGATGAATGCCTGCCGGTTGCAGGTCGGGATATGATTTACCGACAGGTAGAAAACAGCTTCACGCAGCCGAATGCCGCAATCAATATTCAGATGCTGGAATGGGCGCTGGATGCGACGGCGGGATCGACAGGGGATTTGCTAGAGCTGTATTGCGGTAACGGCAATTTTTCACTCGCGCTGGCAAGAAATTTCGAACGCGTACTGGCAACTGAGATCGCCAAGCCATCCGTCGCGGCGGCACAGTATAATATTACGGCGAACCAGATAGAGAACGTGCAGATTATCCGTATGGCAGCAGAAGAATTTACGCAAGCCATGCAAGGTGTGCGTCAGTTTAATCGCCTACAGGGCATCGATCTGACAAGCTACCAGTGCGAGACCATTTTTGTTGACCCGCCGCGCAGCGGACTGGATGACGAAACGGTGAAACTGGTGCAGGCGTATCCGCGTATTCTTTATATTTCCTGCAACCCGGAAACGCTGAGCCATAACTTGCAAACGCTCTCAGAAACCCACGACATTCGCCGTCTGGCGCTGTTTGATCAATTCCCTTACACCCATCACATGGAGTGTGGCGTGCTGTTGGAAAAACGTCAGTAACGCATACAATCTGGCGGGCTACCCCGCCAGCATCACCTGCTATAACGTCTCGCTCTCTTCTGCGGATACGGAATCCGCCTCTTTTCTGCGGCGCAGTTTCAGGCCAATCCAGAAAACCAGTACCACGCACAGGATTGAAGGAATAAAGTTCGATCCAATGGCAGGATATTCAACGCGCACAATGGCACTGTAAATCAATAAGCCCAACAGAAAACTGGCCGCCGCCAGCATCGGAATACCTTCCGGCATACTGTGGTGCAAATAGCGTTGATGCAGGCAATAAATGGACAAAACCAGCGCAATCAGGGGAAAAATCGAGAACGGAACAATACTGCTGAACAAGGCGGCGAATGCGCCATTGACGGATAAGCCCGCAATCAACGCCAGCACCAGCGTACCTTTTTCTTGGTGAGGTTTTTCTGTCATGGTTTCTCCCTTTTCATGTTGTTGGTATAGAGGCTCTATGGCACGGTAAAGCTACTATCGTGTTCTTTTCTGTACCAGTAATAAGCACCTTTGGCGATCATCCGCAGTTGCAGTACCAGTCGTTCTTCCAGCTGTTTACGCTGTTCCAGAGAAACATCCAGGGCTTCTGCCCCCGCGCTGAAAACAATGGTCACCATCGCTTCCGACTGCGCTTCCGCAAAACTGCGGGGAATATGGTTTTCCACCTCAAGATAATCCGCCAGTTCAGCGATAAAATGCTGAATTTCGCGCGCGACTGCCGCACGGAAAGCGGCCGACGTACCTGAACGTTCACGCAGCAACAGCCGGAACGCATTAGGATTATTGCCGATAAACTCCATGAAGGTGGAAACCGACGTCCTGATTACGCTACCGGTCTTGGCAATACGCTGCCGAGCCTGTCGCATTAACTGACGCAGCATCAGCCCGCTTTCGTCAACCATTGTCAGCCCCAGTTCATCCACATCACGAAAATGACGATAGAAAGACGTCGGCGCGATACCCGCTTCGCGGGCAACTTCACGCAGACTCAGGCTGGCAAAACTGCGCTCAGCGCTTAACTGGCTAAATGCAGCTTCAATAAGGGAACGACGAGTCCGTTCTTTTTGTTGTGCTCTGACACCCATTATGCTGCCCAAATGATCTACTCCCCTTTCCAGAGGGGCACTATAGCAAACTTTATTGTCCGCAGAATGAGACAAAGTTTGCCATATTAAGAATGTGAGAATCTGTTTCCATAGTAAAGGCAGGGATGATTGGGTTCTGCCGCAGTCGATGCTACAATCGCACGATGTTAAGGCCACGTTATTATTTTGTATAAAAACAGGTTTAACCTACCATGACTCTAGAACATCAATTCGATTATGATGCCATTGTGATTGGTTCCGGTCCCGGCGGTGAAGGTGCAGCAATGGGATTGGCCAAGCACGGTGCCAAAATTGCGGTGATTGAACGTCACTACAATGTCGGCGGCGGCTGTACCCACTGGGGTACGATTCCTTCCAAAGCCCTCCGCCACGCCGTCAGCCGTATTATCGAGTTCAATCAAAACCCCCTCTACAGTGACAACTCCCGCATTATCCGCTCCTCATTTTCCGACATCCTGCGCCACGCCGACAGCGTCATTGGTCAGCAAACCCGTATGCGACAAGGATTTTATGAGCGTAACCAGTGTGAGTTGTTCTCCGGCGAAGCCAGCTTCATCGACGCCCATACGATCGCCGTTCACTACCCAGACAACACCCATGAAACGCTGACCGCTGCAAATATCATTATCGCGACCGGTTCACGTCCGTATCATCCGGCAGAAGTCGACTTCAACCACCCGCGCATTTACGACAGCGACTCGATTCTGCAACTCGATCATGAGCCTCAGCACGTCATCATTTACGGCGCGGGCGTTATCGGCTGCGAATATGCTTCTATCTTTCGCGGCCTGAGCGTTAAAGTCGATTTAATCAATACCCGCGATAGGCTACTGGCGTTCCTCGATCAGGAAATGTCGGATGCCCTGTCCTACCATTTCTGGAACAACGGCGTGGTAATCCGCCACAACGAAGAGTTCGAGAGTATTGAAGGGCTGTCCGACGGCGTTATCGTTAATCTGAAGTCAGGCAAAAAGATGAAGGCAGACTGCCTGCTCTATGCCAACGGGCGCACGGGGAATACGGAAACGCTGGGGCTGGAGAATATTGGTCTGAGCACCGACAGCCGCGGCCAGCTCAAGGTCAACAGCATGTACCAGACGGCGCTGGCGCATATTTATGCCATTGGTGATGTCATCGGCTATCCCAGCCTGGCATCCGCGGCGTACGATCAGGGTCGGCTCGCCGCGCAGGCGATTATCAAAGGCGATGCCAGCGCGCATCTGATCGAAGATATCCCAACCGGCATTTATACCATCCCGGAAATCAGCTCCGTGGGGAAAACCGAGCAAGAGCTCACTGCAATGAAAGTGCCTTACGAAGTCGGGCGCGCGCAGTTCAAACATCTGGCGCGAGCGCAGATTGTCGGGATGAATGTGGGGAGCTTGAAGATTCTGTTCCACCGCGAAACCAAACAGATTCTGGGTATTCACTGCTTTGGTGAGCGCGCCGCGGAAATTATCCACATCGGACAGGCCATCATGGAACAAAAAGGTGAAGGCAATACTATCGAATATTTCGTTAATACCACCTTCAACTATCCAACCATGGCAGAAGCGTACCGCGTAGCGGCGCTAAACGGGCTTAACCGCTTATTTTGACAGGTTTTCCATATAGCCCTGCATATGCTCGCGGATGGTATCAGCAAGTTGCTCATAACGTCCGCGCAGCGGTGAACCGGGGCGATACACCAGCGCGATAGTGCGCTTGGGCTCCGGTTTATAGCACGGCAAATAGCAGACGCCGTCGCGTTCGCGTTCACGCGGAACCGACAACGACGGCAGCAGTGTAATACCGCTTCCGGCAGCGACCATATTACGCAACGTCTCCAGGCTGGTCGCCCGGAAATGCGTATCTTCATCCGCCCCCGCCTGAAAACAAAAGCCCATGGCCTGATCGCGTAGGCAGTGGCCGTCTTCCAGCATCAGCAGCTTCTCACCCGCCAGATCTGACATCGCCACACGTTCGCGGTTCGCCCAAGGGTGATCCTGATAAATGGCCAGCTTCATCGGCTCATCAAAGAGGGGAACTTCGATAAAGGCTTCGGACTCTTTCACCATCGCGAGAATGGCGCAGTCCAGTTTGCCGCTGTCCAACTGGGCCAGCAACTGGTGGGTTTGCGCTTCGTGCAGATACATTTCGAGTTTGGGAAACGTGCGATGCAGCATTGGAATAATTTGCGGCAGCAGATAAGGTCCCACCGTGGGGATCAGGCCGATATGCAAAGGCCCGGACATGGTTTCGCCCTGCTGGCTCGCCATCTCTTTTAGTACTTTTACCTCGCGTAATACCGTTCGTGCCTGCTCGACCAGCAACAGCCCCGCTTGCGTAAACAAGACTTTGCGACTGGTTCGCTCCAGCAACATCACGCCGAGTTCATCTTCCAGTTTACGAATCTGTCCACTGAGTGTTGGCTGACTCACATGGCAGGAATCTGCCGCACGCCGAAAGTGACGATGTTCTGCCAGCGCGACAAGATACTCTAAGTCCCGAATATTCATTATTATTCTCCTTATCATGATAGCTAACAGCGATAGATAGGATATCAATGAACGACAATCCCTATCAACATCCAAAATGAATAATATATCCCACCGAAGCGTATCTATTTATTTCTACAGGAATAAAACAATACTTTTACGATTTCGGTACTACTTGGGTATCTGCCAGACTCCAGCCACGCTATAACAAGCGGGCTAACATCTTCAAGCGATTTGGCAGTGACAGCATTTTGTGTGCGTCGGGCAACAATACCCTTGCGAACGATGTCTGGAAAGCTGACCAGCGGCAAAGCAAGGAAAGCATCGAAACTGGTGAAGAGAAAATAGGATTGAATATTCAGAGGGGGTAGTTAATAGGAGATAGTTAATAGGGGATAGTTAATCACGTCGCCGCGTGACCATCATACTGTGATGCGCCATGCGAATAGGAATCTCATCCCTGAGACTCCCCCTTTTCATGGCCGCTGTAAGTAACGTTGAAAGGTATTCCGATACCATTATTCTTCATCACCGCATGCGGCCTCGTTCTTCCTGAAATCTTGCGCGTCGCCTCAGCGCGCCACATCAGGGCGGACGCCCAGCGTATGGCAAATCGCGTAGCTCAGCTCGGCACGGTTCAGCGTATAGAAATGGAAATCTTTTACGCCTTCGCGGCTGAGAATTTTCACCATGTCCATAGCGATAGACGCCCCCACCATTTTGCGGGTTTCGGGATCGTTATCCAGGCCGTCAAACATGGTCGTCATCCAACTCGGCACACGGACGTTCGTCATCGTGGCAAACTTTTGCAGTTGCTTGAAGTTCGACACGGGCAGGATGCCCGGTACAATTTCTACATCGATACCCGTCGCCACACAGCGATCGCGGAATCGCAGGTAGCTTTCTACGTCGAAAAAGAACTGTGTAATCGCGCGATTCGCGCCGGCATCAATCTTGTGCTTCAGGTTAATCAAATCAGCCTGCGCGCTTTTCGCTTCAGGGTGTACTTCGGGATAGGCAGCAACGGAAATATCGAAATCGCCAACCTCTTTCAGCAGGGAAACCAGATCCGCCGCGTACATATCCGGTTTGCCACCTTCTGGCGGCAAGTCGCCACGCAGCGCGACAATATGGCGGATACCGCTCTGCCAGTAATCCTGAGCGATTTCACGCAGCTGTTCACGCGAAGCATCAATGCAGGTCAGGTGAGGCGCGGCTTCCAGACCGGTACGCTCTTTAATCGTTTTGATAATGCTGTGAGTACGGTCACGCTCGCCAGAGTTCGCCCCGTAGGTCACGGAAACAAACTTGGGTTTCAGGCTGCTCAGCCGATCGATAGAGCTCCACAGGGTTTCTTCCATATCGCTAGTACGCGGCGGGAAAAACTCGAACGACACATTAATTCGCCCCTGCAATTCCGCCAGACTTTGATTCAGCGCTTCCCGCTGGTTTGCGTGAAAAAAGCTCATACCTGCTACCCCGTTGACCGTGATTGTTATTATCATTCGCCACACGTCTATACGTTTAGACGTCTATATAGAAAATGACGTAATCTGCTTAAAGAGTCAACGCTTTTCAGCACGGCAAGCCGTGATGATTGCTCACGGTAAATGAAAAAAGTTCATGATGAGTTTCCGCAACACGCTGTCTTGTAGTCACATTGTTATGTCAACGCAGAGACGGTTTCGTGCGCGATAATGTCGTTATTTTCATGCTACTTCGTAGCACGCGCCCGACATGGGGCCGCTCAAACGCCGCTCGCCCCATGACCCCAGGCTTTCGGCGGGAATTATGCCGCTGACGCGGTTCCATCGGTGTTCCTGACCGCTAACCGAGCCGCCAGTGACGCGATTACTCACCCCATAAATGGGGTTCGCCCTGCGGGCCAGCACAAGTGCTGTTCAAAACGTCTTTGACGTTTTGTCCAACGCGGCACTGGCTTTCGCGACATCCTGTCGCTCACTCGGCGGTCAAGCCCACCGCTGCATAATTTTTTACGCCGGATAACAGCAAAACCGTCTCTCAGACTGCATAAAAAATATGATTAAACGAAAGAGAGCACGCCATCAGCCACCAGGAAAATCGTGAAAATGTACGGTATGCCCTTCTTCCGTCGTCAGAAAAATGGCGTACTGCGGGGCTTCCAGGCTGACCTCAAATCCCGGAGCGAAACGTAGGGCGGACTGGTGATTGGTGCCGCGTATCGTGGTGAACGATATTCCTCGCCAACCGCCGCTGGCAGGCCGATGGACGTGCCCTGCGGAAATATGCCGCACATTGCCGAAACGGCGGCACACCTGATACAGCGCCTCTGCCGCTTCGGGAGCCAATCGCACGCTATCCAGCGCCGGAAGCCCGATCGACATCGGAGGGTGATGCAAGAACAGGAACACGTTCTTTTCTTCCGCAGCCTGAAGCTGTTGCTCCAGCCACGCCAGCCGCGTAGAACACAGCGTTCCAGCCACCTCGCCGGCCTGCAACGAGTCCAGCAGAATGACACAATCATCCCCCACGGACGTCACGTTCTGCACAAACCCGTTTTCATCCGCCAGCGTCGGGAACTGGGCCAAAAACGCCTCCCGGTCGTCATGATTCCCCATCGTCACACGCCAGGGAACCTGGAGTTCAGCCAGCGCCGAGGCCAGAAACGTATAGGATGCCGCACTGCCGTCATCAGACAGATCGCCGGAGATCACCACCAGATCGGTATCGCGGTGGTGTACATTGATATCGGCAATCGCTGCCTTCAACTGCTGTTCGGGATCGCGACCGTGCAAATTGCCGCCTTGTGCGGTCAGATGGAGATCGGAAAGTTGAATCAGTTTCATATTATCCTCGGTTTTCACTATCCACGCGCTCTTGCCCGTCACTGCCGTTACGCCGACTGGCGGCGGATTAGCGGGGCAGCCACTTTCGCTCGACACGCGGGTTCTTGTACCTGAGACTGGCGTCGATCGAGCAACGCCAACGCCTGTGCCGCCATCGTTGCGGGATCCTGACGAAACGTCGTCAACGCATAGGCATCCCACCCTGCGGCCGGAATATCATCAAATCCGATCACCATGAGATCCTGTGGAACGGCAAGCCCAAACTGCTTTGCGCGATCGATCACGCCGAACGCGACTAAATCGTTAACGCAGAACACCGCATCTGGCCTGACGGCTTCAGGAAGCGAAAACAGCGTCTGCCCGACCACCAGCCCATCGTCATAATCCGTATCGCCGCCGCGCACCACGGCCACGGGCAGCCCTAACGCCCGCGCCTCATCACAAAACGCCTGTTCACGTTCAATGATATTGGGCGTTGCCGAAGCCGCTCCGGCCAGCGCCAGGCGCGTTCTGCCCGATGAGGCAAACAACCGCGCCGCCATACGAGCTGCGGTGTCATTATCAATGTGTACGCTGTCACACGCCGGTTCGTGCCGCCCGATGACAATCAGCGGCTGGCCGTTTAACTGCGCCAGCTCGACAAATTCTTTCGGCGGCGAGCCGGAAAGCACAATCGTCGCTTCCGCACGGTGTCCAAACAGAATGGAGCGTGCGGCCGCCATCGCTTCCCGCACATGGCTGGTATTGATGAGAACGGGAATCGAGCCGCGTTGAATTAACGCCTGCGACAGTTCCGCAACCAGATTGGCACGAAACCCAACCTCGGGGTGCGTCACCACCAGCCCAACCAGACGGCTGCTGTTCGCCAGCAGGCCGCGTGCCAGATCGTTAACCTGATACCCCAGCTCCTGTGCCGCCGTCATTACTTTGGCATAGGTGGCTGCCGACACGCTTGCGCCGGGTGTAAAACTGCGGGATACCGCCGAGCGCGATACACCAGCCCGGCGCGCGACATCCTGTGCGCTGACGTAGCCCTGTTTACCCACCGTCATTTCCCTATCCTTGCCATTACGTCGGCTTTCAAAAAGCGTTCCACCACCAGCATGAACAGCACGGAAGGGATCAGCAGCACCAGCGCGGTAATAGAAGCGATCTGGTAGTTGCCGCCCGCCCCTGCGGTATAGAGCAGCAGCGGCATCATCTGCACATCCGGTGCCCCCACGAAATAGCTGCCGGTAAATTCATCCAGCGATTCGAGGAAAACGAAGATGGCGGACGCCATCAGCCCCGGCATGGCCAGCGGCAGGGTGATATCGACAAAAGCACGCCACGGCCCCGCACCAATCGACCGTGCCGCCTGTTCCATTTCACGCCCCACCGCCGAGAACGCCGCCGAGGCAATCCAGACGGCAAACACCAGCCCGTGCACCGTGTGAACCAGCACGACACCCAGCAGCGTGCCGTTTAGCCCCCACTGATAGAACAGGCGAGCGATATTGACGTACACCGTCAAATTCGGAAACGCCTGTGGAATCAGGAATATCAGCAGTATCAATCCACGAGCAGGCAGCGGCAGACGCGCCAGCGCATATCCCGCCGGAATCGCCAGCGACAGCGAGGCCAGCACCGTAAACACCGCCACCAGCACGCTATTCCCCAGCGCTTCCCAAGCCACCCCGCGCGGTGAAAACACCCGTTTCCAGAAGGCGAAGCCCCAGTCATTAGGCAGCAGATGAGGGTAGAACCATTTTTCCGCCACCGACCACAGCAGGAGATTAGCCAATGGCCCAAAGATCAAGAAAATCAGCGTCCCCAGAATCAGCATTCTCGGGATCCACCACAATACGTTCTTCATGCCTTCTCCCTCATGTTCAAGCGGAGATAAATCACGGCAAACAGGCCAGTCATCAGCAGGGAAACCACCCCCAACGCATTCGCCACGCCATAATCACCGTAGGCGTTAATGCGGAAGGCAATGTTGGCGGTTAACATCGTCGGCGACTGAGCATTAATCATCATCGGCACGGACAGTACCGACATCATGGTGACGAAAGAGAGAATGAGCCCGGTGAGCAGCGTCTGCCCTACCTGAGGCACCACAATTTCACACAGGATACGCAAGCGCGACGCGCCTAAGTTACGGGCGGACTCGATCATCGTACGATCCAGCGACGCCATCGCGCCGGCAACCAGCAGCGCCACAAACGGCGTCTGTTTCCAGACAAAGGCGAACACGATGCCCCGCCAGTCCAGCCAATTGCTGGCGCTGGCCATATCGACAATGCCGAGCGTATCCAGCGCGCCATTCAGCCAGCCGTTCTTAGCCAAAAACGTGCGTAAAATTTGCCCGGTTACGATAAACGGAATAAACAGCGGCCAGCGATAGACCCAGCGCAGCAGCGCCACCATACGCGGGCTTTCCCCTAACGTCAGGTAACCGCCGATCATGACGGACAGCAGGCCAATCAGCAGCGTTGAGAGGCTCACTATCAGTAAAGTAAACAGGATATCGGGCAGATACAGCGTCAATGCCGTGACAAAATTATCAACGCCCACGCCATTTTGACTAACAAAAGCGCCCCCAACCGACAGCCCCAGCGGCGTGATAAAACAGACAGCCACCACCGCCAGCGCGGGTAGCACAAGCGCGATACCCGCCAGTCGGGAAGAGAATTGGGATACTTGCAACATGAATATCTCCGCGCTCTGGCTTCATCCCGCCAGAGCGCATGTGGTACTAGGTGTGTATACCCTAAATAATTCGAGTTGCATGAAGGCGGCAACCGCACGAGTCCCCAGGAGCTTACTCAGGTAAGTGACTGGGGTGAGTAAGGGCAGCCAACGCACAGGCAGCTTGAAGTATGACGGGTATAATTACTTCGCCATCGCCTGCTCATAGGCATTCAGAATCGCAGTGTGGTAAGGCGCGATAGGGAACGTCTTTCCTTTGCTCGCCAGCTCATCAGGCGTCACGTCCGTGAACAGACGTTGCCATACTGCGGGCTTCAGCTCGGCCTGAACGTACTTGGCATCGATCCCCGGATACCAATTAAAGCGCTCCACAATTCCTTCGGCCTGTACTTTGGCGCTGGTTGCCAGTTCGACAAACTGCTTAGCCAGTTCGCGGTTCGGTGCCTGTGCGGGGATGACATAGTGCATCGGCTGCCCCGGCATACCGGGCGCAGGCAGCAGCAATTTGAAATTGTCCGGCAGCTGTCCGCTCGCTTTCCAGGAATAGAACATGTCGACCCACACCGGCCCCATCGCGATTTCACCGCGGCTCAACATGTCGAGCGTGCCAGCGTTACCCGGCGTCAGCGTCACGTTCTTGTTAAAGGCTTTCAGCCGTTCAAACGCTGGCTGCCATTTCTGCGCTTCCGCTTCATCAAACGGCCCGTTCATCAGCTTCTGGGCATCGCCGCCGTAAGCGTAAATCCAGCCCATGACGAAGCTCACGCCCGATGCGCCGCCCTTAATGCCGTTGTAGCCGAACATCTTCGGATTCGCGGCGGCCCACTGCTGGATTTCGTCATAGCTTTTAGGCGGATTCGCTACCATGCTGGGGTTATAGGCCAGCGCCGTCTGGCTACTGAACATCGGCATGACATAGCCTTTCACGTCCGTGCCCATGGCTTTATCCGCCGCGGCCATGCTCACCAGCTTGCCGCTGGCGATATCATCGCGATATTTCAGCAGATCGCCCTTTTGCACCATTGGACCGACAAATTTCTCATGCACGACCGCCACATCGGTGTCCCAGACTTTGGCACCCGCGGCCTGCTGTGCATTGAAACGCTCAAGAATCTTCTGCGACCCCGCATCACCCGGTCCGGTACCGACTGCGCGGACTTTTACACCGGGATGCTGTTTCTCAAACAGCGGCCCCAGATATTCATTGACATAGTCGACCATGTTCTGGTCACCCGCCGTCAACACCGTTAATTCCTGAGCCTGTACAGCAGCCAGTGGCGTACTCATCATCAGCGTTGCAGCAAAAATGCGTTTCATATCATTTGTCTCCAATTCAGGATCAGGCCGTCAGGCCGGGAAGCGGGGAATAACGTGAAGTGGTATCCGGTACCGCCGACGAAGACGTAGCCTCTTCTGCCAGCGGGAAAAGAAACAGCGCCTCCGCAGGGATCTGCACCGCAACCCGCTGCCCGATGGCATAAGGGTGCGACGCATGAACCTGTATCCGCCAGGTGCCGCTGGAAATCGTATGCAGCCAGTATCCGCCAGGGTAACTTTGTGCCTGCACCGTGCCGTAACGCATCAACATGCCAGGCTGGATGAGCGGAACCTCTGCAGCATCGTAAAGACAAGCCGCTTCCGCACGAAAGCGCGCTTCTATCGGGCCGGGCTGTAGCGACGTATGCGTTGGCACCAGCGAGTGACTTTCGGCATCCCCGGGAATCATCAGCGTATCGCCGTCATAGCGCGCGTCCAGCACCAGCCGGTTTTCTGCGCCCATAAACGCCGCGACAAACGCGCTGGCCGGATGGTGATACACCTCTTGTGGGCTGCCTGCCTGCATGATGCGACCCTGATTCAAAATCACGATGCGATCCGCCATCACCATCGCTTCTTCGCGATCGTGCGTCACGTGGATCGCGGTCAATCCCAGTCGCTGTTGCAGCGCACGGATCTCATCACGCAGCTGTAGACGAATACGGGCATCCAGATTGGAGAGCGGTTCGTCCAGCAGCAAAATATCGGGTCTCACCGCCAGTGCACGCCCCAAGGCGACACGCTGACGCTGCCCACCGGACAGCTCCGCAGGCTTACGGGCGCTCAGCCCCGTCAACCCGAGCATGGTTTCCAGTTCCGCCACGCGGCTGGCAATCTCCGCACGCGGGACGCGGCGCAAGCGCAGCCCGTAAGCAATATGCTGTGCCACCGTCATATGCGGCCACAGCGCGTAGCTCTGAAACACCAGCGCCATTCCGCGTTTCTCTGGCGGCGCTTGCGTCATATCCTGCCCGTTAACGCGAATCGCCCCCGATCGCGGCGACGAAAACCCGGCAACAGTACGCAGTAACGTCGTCTTGCCGCATCCTGACGAACCGAGCAACGCCACGAATTCGCCCTGCGCAATCTCCAGATGGATATCGTTCAATACGGCTGTCGTACCGTATCCAACATGTAGATGGTCGATGACAATGTGCGGGGCTGCCGCAGAGGAAGTTGTTTTTTGCACAGCTGTGCATTCCGCGATAATCAAACAATGCGCCGATTGTGCGGTGAGATCGTGTCAGTGGCGTGTTGTCATCATGACATTTCAATGACACGACTGGTGGGGAATATGGGGAAATACTCTTAACGCTCGCCTTAATAAGTGCGCGAAAGCTCTGCGGAGTTTGCCATTATCCGGCGTAAAAAATTATGCTGAAGAGATAGCAGGCTTAGGATGAGCCGCAGGGAAGCGGCTCAAGCTTGCGCCACGTAGGGAACGTGTCGCAAGCGGTCCGTTAAGCCGGATATCGAAGAAGGCACCGCGTCAGCGGCATAATTTGCGCCGGAAAGCCAGGGGTCACGGGGCGAGCGGCGCGTGAGCCGCCCCGTGTCGGGCGTTTGCTACGAGGTAGCATGAAAATGGCGGGGTTGTGGCGCACGAAACCGTCTCTTGGTCTGCATAAAAATATGACTAAGAGACGGCCAACAATAATGTCGCGCTGACAACAGGCCCTACAGTAACTGCGCCAGACGGTTCAGGTCAGACTGAAGCGCACCAGCAGTGACATCGCGCCCCGCGCCCGGCCCACGGATAACCAGCGGATTATCCCGATACCAGCGGCTTTCAATCGCAAACACATTATCACCTGGCAACAGCGAGGCCAGAGGATGATCGGGACGGACGGCTTCAACGCCAACGCGCGCTTTACCGTTGCTGTCAAAGCGTGCAACATGACGCAGAACCAGACCCATTTCCTGTGCTGCTTCCAGACGACGCAGCATCTGCTCGTTCAGCGAATCGCCGTTCTCGAAGAAGTAATCGACTGAGCCCTGCTCACAGCCCGGCGGCACCAGCGACTCAACCCGAACCTGACTAGGCTCGATGTCATAGCCCGCTTCACGCGCCAGAATCACCAGCTTGCGCATCACATCCTGACCGGAAAGGTCAACACGCGGATCCGGCTCGGTCAGCCCCTGCTGGCAAGCCTGATCGACCAGCTCAGTGAACGGCACTGTGCCGTCGAATTGCAAGAACAGCCAGGAAAGCGTGCCGGAGAAAATCCCGCTAATCGCCAGAATACTGTCGCCGCTTTCCCGCAGATCGCGCACCGCAAAGTTGACTGGCAAACCCGCGCCCACGGTCGAGTTATACAACCAGTGGCGATCCGTTTTCGCGAACGCGTCGCGGATCTGGCGATAGTTATTGCCACCGGACGCACCCGCCAGTTTGTTGGCACTGATGACGTGGAAACCATAGCTGGCGAAATCCAGATACAGATCGGCGACCGACTCACTGGCGGTGACGTCCAGCACCACCAAATCATCGAAGGGGTGCGCACGCATCCACAGGAACAGATCTTCGCCATCCCTTTCCTGCGCGTCACTTTCGAAGAAAGCCAACGCCCGGCTGGCATCCAGTCCGTCATAGTTCAGCAGGCTACGCGTACTGTCCACCACGCCAGCCAGGACAAATTCAAAGCCAGTACGTGCAGACAGATTGCTCTGCTCACGCGCAAACAGCTCCAGCCAGCGTGAACCAATATTTCCTTTGCCGAACAGCACCAGACCGATGCGTTTCTCTGCCCGGAACAGCGAATGGTGCAGCCCGCGAATCAGATGCTCTGTCGGGCCGACACGCAGCACCGCCACCAGACTGATACCATCATCGGCCTGGCGGACGAATTCAATCGGCTGATCTTTCAACTGCTGATAGAAACGGTGGCTGTGCAGCGGGTTTTTACCCACGCCTGCACCAACCATCGCAACCATCGCCAGTCCGTCACGCTGGTTGAGTTCAACCGGCAGCGCGGCCTGTGCCAGCAGTTGCAGCGCGCTATCCACCACTTCGGAGGTGTAGCACAGTTGCAGCAGGTTACGATCCTGATGAACGCCGATTGCCAGCGGTTTCAGTTGCGCACGGTTCAGAAGCTGTTCGACTTCTTTTTGCAGCAGCGCGAAATCGTGTTCTGAAGGAACCTGAACTTCAATCAGGCACACGTCATCGTGGCTGGTGACAATTTTGGCGCCCGTGCCCGAGGCCAGCACGCGTTCGATGCGCGTAGACCCTTGTTCAGGCTGATAGCTGCAACGCAGTTGTAGGTCGATATCGCTGCCGGAAACAGGCTGCAAGGTACGCGTATGCAATACCGGCGCAGCCAGACGCGCCAGCTCACTGGCTTCATCCAAACGCAGCAGCGGCAGCAGGCAGGCATCTTTCACCTTGCGCGGATCGGCGCTATAAACCCCGGCGACGTCGCTCCAGATGGTCACGCGTTCCACCCCCGCCAGCGCACCAATTTGCGTGGCCGAGTAGTCGCTTCCGTTGCGCCCCAGCAGTACCGTTTCACCCGCATCATTGCGGCAGATAAAACCGGTTACCACTAAACGCTGCCCCGCATGTTGCGTCAGATATTGCTGCAACAGCGGCCAGGAACGGCCTTCATCAACCTGTGGCTGCGCGGCACGTTCCGCGCAGAGAAAATCGCGCGCATCCAGCCAGGCCGCATTCATATCCAGCTGATTCAACACAGCGGACATCAGGCGAGCCGACCAGATTTCACCGTGTCCGACAACTTCGGCGTAAACGGCATCGGTAATCTTGCCATCCAGCAGCGTAGCCAACCGCTCCAGATCGCGAATAAACTGGGCGGTCAGCGCTTCTGCCGTTTGCGCAGGCAGAAGGCCAGCGATCAGTTCGCTGTGATAACGGCGTAACGCCTGCTGGACCTGATGCGCCGACAGACGATCGCTCTGACTGAGTTTCAACCAGCTAATCAACTGGTTTGTGGTACTGCCTGCGGCGGATACCACCATTAAATCACCGGGGTGGCTATACTCCGCCATAATACCGGCAACGCGCAGGTAACACTTCACATCGGCCAGACTGCTACCGCCAAACTTATGCAGCTGTCGGCCCGTTACCGATGGCGCTACTCCTAATGCACTCATTCTTACCTCTTGGCTGCGGCTTGAAACGCACGATCCAGGTCGGCAACCAGATCATCGCCGTCTTCAATGCCGGTGGAAATACGCAGTAATGTTTCAGAGATACCCGCTGCGGCACGCGCTTCTGGCGCCATACCCGCATGCGTCATCGTTGCCGCATGAGAGATGAGGCTCTCAACCCCGCCCAGCGATTCCGCCAGCGTGAACAACTCCAGCGACGCCAGAAAACGCCGCAGGGTGTCTTCATCCCCATCCAGCTCAAAACTTAGCATAGCGCCAAAGCCGGATTGTTGACGGCGGGCAATATCATGGCCGGGATTATTTGGCAGTGAAGGATGGTACAGCGCCTTCACCAGCGGCTGCGTCTGTAAGAATTCAACCACCTGTTGCGCATTACGCTGCGCGGCCGCCATACGTGGCGATAAGGTACGCAGGCCGCGCAGCAACAGATAGCTGTCAAACGCCGCGCCTGTGACACCAATATTGTTCGCCCACCAGGCCAGTTCAGTGACAGTATCGGCATCTCTGGCAATCACTGCACCCGCGACGACATCAGAGTGGCCGTTCAGGTACTTGGTGCAGGAATGCACCACCAGATCGGCACCCAGCTCCAGCGGCTTCTGCAACGCCGGGCTCAGGAAGGTGTTATCCACCACGCTGACCGCACCCGCTTCCCGCGCGGCCTGACAAATCGCGGCAATATCGACGACGCGCAGCAGCGGATTGCTCGGGCTTTCCACCAGCACCAGCTTCGGCTTTTCTGCCAGCGCCGCGTTGAGCGCATCGGCATCACTTTGATCGACAAATTTGACGCGAAACGCGCCGCGTTTGCTCAGGCTGTCAAACAGACGATAGCTGCCGCCGTAGCAATCATGCGGCGCCACCAGCAGATCGCCGGGACGCAGGAACACCGTGCAAACCAGCATAATCGCCGACATTCCGCTGCTCGTCATTACCGCACCCGCGCCGCCTTCCAGTTCGGCAAGCGCACGCTGTACGACATCACGCGTGGGGTTACCGCGACGCGAATAGTCGTGTACGCGTGGCTGGTTGAATCCGGTAAAGTTATACGTGCTGGAAAGGTGAATGGGGGGGACGACACAGCCATACTGTTCATCATCATTTAACCCACTGCGGACTGCGATCGTTGCCTGTTTACGCGTCATCGGCTCATTTCCTGGCTGGAGGCTGAAAAGATAGGAACTTAAGAGTAAACGCAGTTTCAATAGACGTCAATACATCTAGACATCTAAACCTCTTTGCGTATAGATTGAGCACAGGCAGAATAACCGTTAGAATCGTGGCATTTCATGACAGATGCTGTCTTCATTAGATTAATTTTTAAGGTATCCCATGGCTGAGTGGAACGGCGAGTATGTCAGCCCTTACGCTGAACACGGTAAAAAAAGCGAGCAAGTCAAGAAGATAACAGTATCTATCCCACTGAAAGTATTAAAGATACTGACTGACGAACGCACGCGTCGTCAGGTGAACAACCTGCGCCATGCCACCAACAGCGAGCTGCTGTGTGAGGCCTTTCTGCACGCGTTCACGGGCCAACCGTTACCGAATGACGAAGACCTGCGTAAAGAACGCAGCGATGAAATTCCTGAAGCAGCGAAAATCATCATGCGTGAAATGGGTATCGACCCGGATACGTGGGAATACTGATCGCGTTTGCGCTATCGATTTTCTCGCTAGCCCCGCCTTCCCCGGCGGGGTTTTGCTATGCAGAGAATGCCCGCTCAATTCACCGCTCTCGTTAACATCCGCCGTCCTCTTCTTCCGACCGTTTCTTCTCAGCTCACGTTGTGAATCGGGATTGCATTTAATTTGTTATGTTATAACATATCATTTTTAACGTATAACGATGATATATCCACATCATGACAGAGCCTCTCTCCGCCAGACCCGTGCTGCTACAGCTGCACCATGTTTCCGTTGCCGACGCCAATCGCGCACCGAGGCTCAGTGATATTTCTCTGTCCATGCAGGCGGGTGAACGTTTAGCGCTGATTGGGCCCAACGGCAGCGGCAAATCCACGCTGCTACGCGTGTTAACCAGCGAACTCGGCACGACAACGGGGTACATCCATCTGAACGGCCAACCGCTGAATACGCTCAGCCGCCATGAGCGAGCAAAGCGCATCGCGATTCTGGCGCAGAACGATACGCCGGACCTGCGTCTGCGGGTCGCGGAATACGTCGCCTTAGGGCGGATTCCACACCACGGATTCAGCACGCCTGCGTACGATCGTCAGCTCATCGAAGAAGCGCTGGACGATACCGGATTATTACCGCTGCGCCATCGCCTGCTAGGTACCCTCTCCGGCGGGGAACGCCAACGTGCCGCGCTGGCACGCGCCTTTGCGCAAACGCCGCAGCTCCTGCTGCTGGATGAACCGACGAACCATCTTGATCCATTGGCGCGCGCACAGTTGCTGTCTCTGGTGCGGAAACGCGGTATTTCAACGCTGGCGGTGCTGCACGACCTGCCCCTCATCACCCCCTTTGCCGATCGCGTCGCCGTTTTGCAACAGGGCACGCTGCTCCGCTGGGGAACGCCTGCACACGCGCTGAGCGCCGACTGTGTGAAATCCGTATTTGGGATGGAGAGTTTTACGGTGCCACACCCGATAAACGGCTCGCCCATTCGCATCTTTGAAGCCCCTGAACTGCACTAAGGAATCATGATGAAAATAACGCTTCTGTCTGGACTGCTGGCATTGACGTCGTGCTGGGCACACGCCTCTGGTTTTCCGGTCACGGTCGACAGCTGTGGGCAACCGTTAACGTTCACCCAGCCGCCGCAGCGCGCCGTGATTCATGACCTGAATATGACGGAAATGGCATTTGCACTTGGGTTGCAAAAAAGTATTGTCGGGCTGACCGGTATCACTGGCTGGTATAAAGCGCCCCCTGACTTTATCAAGCAGCAGGGCACGATCCCTGAACTGGCAGCAAAATACCCCACGCTGGAAAACCTGCTGGCCGTACACCCGGATTTCTTCTTTGCAGGGTGGAACTACGGCATGAAAGTCGGTGGCGAAGTCACGCCACAAGCGCTGAAAAAATACGGCATTCAAACGCTGGTGCTTAGCGAAAGCTGCGTTTTCACCGAACCGCAGCAGCAGCGTCCGCGAGCTAGCATGGATCTGCTTTACGGCGACATGCTGAAACTGGGGAAAATCTTCGGTAAGCAGGAACAGGCTCAGGAACAGATTGATGGCTGGAAACAGCGCATTGCCGAACTGCAAACCCGTATTGGCGATCGGCCAAAGCAGACGGTTTTCCTGTATGACTCTGGCGACGATAAGCCGTTTACCAGCGGGAAATTCGCCATGCCAACCGCCATCATTGAGGCCGCGGGCGGCAAGAACGTCATGGACGATATGGCAACGAGCTGGGCCTCGACATCATGGGAAAGCGTAGCGGCACGCGAGCCTGATTTTATTATTTTGCTGGATTACCAGACGGGCAATGGCGCAGATGCGTTAAGGCGTTTTCTGGAATCACACCCGCTGATGAAATTTACCCCCGCCGTACAGCAGCATCGCTATCTGAAGCTGCAATATGCGGAGCTCACGCCGGGGCCGGCGAATATCGCTGCCGTCGATAAACTGGCGCACGCACTCTACCCGGATGCCTTTCAGTGAGTCCAACGTCTTCACGTTATGCGGTGACCTTCGTTATCGCGCTGCTGATACTGGCTGGGCTAATGCTGTTAAATATTGCGACAGGCAGCACGACGATTCCCCTCACGCAGGTCGCCAGCGTGTTGGGGCTATCGTCAGCAGACGTGTCGCCGATGACGTCACGTATCATTCTGGAACTGCGCATTCCCCGCAGCCTGCTGGCGGCGCTGTGCGGCGCGGGGTTAGCGATGGTCGGTGCCTTTTTGCAAACGGCAACCCGTAACGATCTAGCCGACCCTTTTCTGTTTGGCCTGTCTGCCGGAGCCTCGGCGGGGGCGGTTGCCATCATCACCCGTTTTGGCGAGCAGCTCGGTGACTGGGCGCTGCCGATGGCGGCTTTCTGTGGCGGTATCTTATCGGCCGTTGCCGTGACGGTGCTATTCCTGCTGCAACAGGCGCGGGGCGCAGAGCGCCTAATCATCTGCGGATTGGCGATCTCTTTTCTGTTCGGCGCACTGACGAACTATCTGGTATTTTCCGGCGATCAGCGGGCCGCCAGCTCGGTTCTTTTCTGGTCGCTGGGTGGGCTGGGCCTTGCCCGCTGGGACACGTTACCTTTTGCGGTGTTCAGCGTTCTGCTGCTATTCGGCCTCACCGCCTTACGCTGGCGTGCGCTCGATGCTCTGCTGGCTGGCGGACAAACGGCGGCCTCAATGGGGGTTAACCTGTCTCGTGTACGGGTGGAAATTTTCATCTGCTGCGCTTTTGCCACCTCGCTACTGGTCGCGCTGACTGGCGTGATCGGTTTTATCGGCCTGATGATTCCTCATCTGGCCCACCCGCTGAGCGGCGTGCTACACAAGAGGCTTCTGCCAATGACAGCCGTACTGGGTGCGATACTGCTGTGCAGTGGTGATTGGCTCAGCCGGCAGCTACTGGCGCCACAGGAATTGCCCATCGGGATTATTACGGCGGGGTTAGGCGGCGTCTTCGTTCTGGGGATGCTGGTAAAACGTCAGCAGGGTCACTGACATGCCAGAAACAACAAAGGCACCTGTCGGTGCCTTTGTCGAAAGTTACTATGTCAAAAGGGGCAATGCCAAAAAGGACAGTGCCAATTGACCAGTAAAACTTATTTTTTAGTGCCTGGTACGGAGAAACGCTTGTTGAAGCGGTCAACGCGGCCACCCGTTGCAACATCACGTTGTTTGCCGGTGTAGAACGGGTGGCATTCGCCACAAACGTCCAGGTTCAGGTCACGACCCACGGTAGAATGGGTTTTGATCACGTTACCGCAAGAGCAAGTTACAGTAACTGCAGAATAATTCGGGTGAATACCTTTTTTCATGGGGAAACCTCAGTTAAGGCCGTGTCGCTATCCAGCCCTGTTCCGCCAGACACCACACGAAAGTTGTATAAGTAAGTTTCATTATGCAAACGGCACAATGGCGGCGGATCATACAGAATCCGCTACCCTGATGCAATCGCATCCACACATTATCCCTCGCAGCATGTACACTAGCGCCTTGCGTTATTTTCACCCCGCGTCGCGCATGATACAGACCGCTCGGTTATGTCATTGATCGCCACGCAAATCACGTCGACTATCACGGAGAAGTTATGTCTGTCGCTCAGGTCGCTTTGCCCGTGCCATTGGCACGTACATTCGATTATTTGCTACCCGCAGGAGGCATCGCTCCGCAGGTCGGCGCGCGCGTCAGCGTCTCCTTTGGTAACCGTAAAGCGATCGGCATTATTACCGCGCTGAGCGACACCAGCGAACTTCCGCTTGAGCAATTAAAACCCGTGAATGACGTACTGGACGAGCAGCCTTTGTTTCCGCCCAGCCTGTGGCGCATTTTGCTGTGGGCCGTTGAGTATTATCACTATCCGATTGGCGAAGTGCTGTTCCACGCACTGCCGATCCTCCTGCGTCAGGGAAAACCTGCGCACCGAGCCCCGCTCTGGCAGTGGTTTGCCACCGAACAGGGTCGGGCGACGCCGCTCAGCACGCTCAAACGCGCCGTGAAGCAGCAACAGGCGCTGGCAGCCTTACTTCAGTCACCGATTTATCGCCATCAGGTAAGCGAAATCGGACTGACGGAAACGGCGTTGCAGGCGCTGCGCAGCAAAGGGCTGTGCGAATTGCAGGCCGCAGAGCAAACGCTTCGTGACTGGCGTCAAAGCTTTAGTCTGGCGACCGACCGGCTGCGTCTGAATACCGAACAGGCGACTGCCGTCGGTGCGATCCGCAGCGAAGATAACCACTTTGCCGCCTGGCTGCTCGCGGGTATCACCGGTTCGGGCAAAACCGAAGTCTATCTCAGCGTGCTGGAAAACGTACTGGCGCAGGGCAAGCAAGCGCTGGTGCTTGTGCCGGAAATTGGCCTGACGCCGCAAACCATCGCCCGCTTCCGCGAACGCTTTAACGCGCCGGTGGATGTGCTGCACTCTGCACTCAACGACAGCGAACGTCTTGCCGTCTGGCTACGTGCCCGCAGCGGTGAAGCCGCCATCGTCATCGGGACGCGGTCGGCATTATTTACTCCCTTTGCCCGTTTGGGGCTGATTGTGATCGATGAAGAACACGACAGTTCCTATAAACAGCAGGAAGGCTGGCGCTATCATGCCCGCGATTTGGCGGTGTTCCGCGCCAGAGAGGAAGATATTCCCATCGTGATGGGGACGGCGACGCCCGCACTGGAAACGCTGTATAACGTCCAGATCGGCAAGTATCGACGCTTGAATCTGACCAAAAGAGCGGGTAATGCCGCGTTGGCGAAACAGCACGTTATCGATCTGAAAGGACTGGCGCTGACGGCGGGGTTATCTCAGCCGCTGATTACCCGCATTCGCCACCATCTGACGAACGATAATCAGGTTATCTTGTTTCTTAATCGGCGCGGGTTCGCCCCCGTGGTGATGTGCCACGAGTGCGGCTGGATTGCAGAATGTCAGCGCTGCGATCACTACTATACCTATCACCAGCATCAGAAAATGTTGCGCTGCCACCACTGCGACAGCCAGCGTCCGGTGCCACAACAGTGTCCCAGCTGCGGCTCAACGAATATGGTGCCCGTCGGTCTGGGAACCGAGCAACTGGAGCAAAGCCTCGCCCCGCTATTTCCCGATGTCCCGATCACCCGCATCGACCGCGATACTACCAGCCGCAAAGGCGCGCTTGAACAACAGCTCTCGCAGGTCAGGCAAGGTGGCGCACGTCTTCTCATCGGCACACAGATGTTGGCGAAAGGCCATCACTTCCCTGACGTGACGCTGGTTGCCCTGCTGGACGTGGACGGTTCGCTGTTCTCTGCCGATTTCCGCGCAGCCGAGCGTTTTGCCCAGCTCTATACTCAGGTGGCAGGCCGCGCGGGACGTGCAGGCAAGGCAGGCGAAGTGGCGCTGCAAACTCACCACCCGGAACATCCGCTATTACAAACGCTGCTGCAACAGGGCTACGATGCCTTTGCCAGCCAGGCGCTTACCGAACGGAAAAGCGTCTTTCTGCCGCCGTTTACCAGCCATATCCTCTTCCGCGCTGACGATCACGATAATCAGCAGGCCGCCTTATTCCTCCAGCAACTGCGTAATTTACTGGAAGCGAGCCCGCTGCGGGACGAATCACTCTGGCTACTGGGGCCAGTCCCTGCTTTACAGCCAAAACGTGCGGGGCGCTTCCGCTGGCAGCTCTTGCTACAGCACCCTTCCCGAGCGCTATTACAAAAACTGGTCAGAACCTCAATGGCGCTGATCGGCACGCTGCCGCAGGCACGTAAAGTGAAATGGATGCTGGATGTCGACCCTACGGACGGTTAGCGTTTCCTGTTAGATCATTTCGGTTTTTTGCCACGCCTTTTTTGCGAGCGGCGTCGAGAACACGATATTCATCACACTTTCTGTGCAAATTAAGCAACAAAACCTGCGTTCAATCTGTTATCACTGTCTGCGCAGGCAGTATGCTGAGGCTGGTCGTGTACTGACGCATAGCGCCACTCCATCGGCACACTGCACCGAAAAGCGTTACCCGTCATCATAGAGAGTCAGCAGGCAGGAGCGTTCTGCTGACAGTCAGCGCCAGTTAACGCTGACGCAAGGAGAAAAGCGTTGAAGCAGAAGAAAGGCGTCACCACGGCGACGATGAAAGACGTGGCGGATGAGGCAGGCGTTTCCACCGCGACCGTCTCCCGAACGTTAATGAACCCAGAAAAAGTCTCTGCGACCACCCGCAGGAAGGTCGAGCAGGCCGTCATCGCCGTTGGCTATTCGCCCCACGCGCTCAACAGGAACCTCAAGCGTAACGAATCACGTACGATCCTGACGATCGTGCCGGATATTTGCGATCCTTATTTCTCTGAAATATTTCGCGGGATCGAGGAAACGGCAGCCGAACACGGCTATCTGGTGTTGATTGGCGACTGTGCCCACCAGCATCAGAAAGAAAAAACCTTCGTCGACCTGATTATTACCAAGCAGATCGACGGCATGCTATTACTCGGCTCTAATCTGCCGTTTGACGCAGGTCAGGAAGAGCAGCGTAATCTGCCGCCGATGGTGATGGCGAATGAGTTTTCACCGGATCTGGCGCTGCCCACCGTGCATATCGATAACCTGACCGCCGCCTTTGAAGCCGTACATTATCTGCATCAGGCGGGTCATCAGCGCATCGCCTGCATTGCTGGCCCGGAGCACATGCACCTGAGCCAATATCGCCTACAGGGATATATTCAGGCCCTGCGGCGCAACGGGATTCTCATCGATAACCAGTATATCTTTCGGGGCGATTTCACCTACGAAACCGGGATGAATGGCCTGATTGCGCTGATGCAGCACCCGCAGCCGCCTAGCGCGATTTTCTGTCATAGCGATCTTATGGCGCTGGGCGTGCTGGCGCAGGCCAGAAAGATGGGGCTGGATATCCCGCGCGACCTCTCCGTCGTCGGTTTCGATGATATTGAACAGGCGAAATACAGCTGGCCTCCGCTGACGTCTGTCGCCCAGCCGCGTTATCAGATCGGACGTGAGGCAATGCTGCTACTCTTAGAGCAGTTGCAAGGTAACACGGTACAAAGCGGTTCCCGTCTGTTGTCCAGCGAACTGGTTATACGCGACAGCGTCGCCGCGCCGAATTACGCCCGTAACAGGCTTTAAGACTTCAGGTGCTGGTCAAATATTTGAGGGTTCAGTAACATGACCCCCTAATTATGTTAATTACCTATAAATTCACAGCGAAACGACAGTGGCACAAAGAGACTACGTGAGCCGGGGACGTTCATCAGGGACGCGTCGGAAAACGACAAATAGCCGAAAAAAAGGCAAGACTTCAGGCGCATCCAAAACGATGATCGCACTGGCTGTTGCCGTTTTGGTCACCTTCGCGGGCGGTCTGTACTTTATCGCCCATAATAAACCCGATGAGTCCCCCGTTCTGCCGCATCAAAACGTGGGCAAAGGTAACGGACTGCCACCCAAGCCGGAAGAACGCTGGCGCTACATCAAAGAGCTGGAAAATCGTCAGTTGGGCGTCACAACGCCAACGGAGCCTTCTGCGGGTGGCGAAATTCGGTCGCCAGTGCAGTTGACGGATGAACAGCGTCAACTGCTGGAGCAGATGCAGTCTGATATGCGTCGTCAGCCAACGCAGCTCTCTGAGGTGCCGTATAACGACCAGACGCAGGTTCCGCGCTCTCAGGTAACGATTAAGCCGTCGACACAACCGATGCAGCAGCCACCTGTCGTGACGACACAGCCCACTACGCGGGCGCCTGCGGTCACGCAAACGACGCCTGTTGTTCCAAAGCAAGACATTCCAAGACAAGAAACACCAAGACAGGAAGCGCCGAAGCAACAGCCGGTCAAGCAGCCTGAAGCGCCAAAAGTCGAAAAAACGCAACGCTGGGCGATTCAATGTGGTTCCTTCAAAACCATGGATCCTGCCGAATCGGTGAGAGCGCAGCTGGCATTTGCGGGTATCGAAAGCCGTATCACCTCCAACGGTGGCTGGAACCGTATTATGCTGGGGCCTTATAACAACCGTGCTGCCGCAGATAGCATGATCCAACGCCTGAAAAGCGCGGGCGCATCAAACTGTATTCCTCTTGCCAGCGGGGGTTGAAAAACCCCACGCCTTCCCCCATCTATAACATCAATGCGCCCCGAATCATGCGGGGATCTTTTTCTTCAAACGGGGACTGACTCGTGACAACAATTGTAAGCGTACGCCGCAACGGCCAGGTGGTCATTGGCGGTGATGGACAAGCCACTCTGGGCAACACCGTGATGAAAGGCAACGTGCGTAAGGTACGTCGCCTCTACCATGACCGCGTCATCGCTGGTTTCGCAGGCGGCACGGCGGATGCCTTCACCCTTTTTGAGCTTTTTGAACGCAAGCTGGAATTGCACCAGGGTCATCTGGTGAAAGCCGCTGTCGAACTGGCGAAAGACTGGCGTACCGACCGTATGCTACGCAAACTGGAAGCCCTGTTGGCCGTCGCGGACGAAAATGCTTCTCTGATCATTACCGGTAATGGCGATGTCGTGCAGCCTGAAAACGATCTGATCGCTATTGGCTCCGGCGGTCCTTATGCGCAGGCCGCAGCGCGCGCTTTACTGGAAAACACCGAGCTGGGTGCGCGTGATATCGTCGAGAAATCTCTGGGGATTGCGGGCGACATCTGTATCTACACCAACCAGTTCCACACGATAGAAGAATTAGCCTCCAAGGCGTAAGGATCAACTATGTCTGAAATGACCCCGCGCGAGATAGTCAGCGAACTCGACAGCTATATCATCGGCCAGCATAAAGCGAAACGCGCCGTTTCCATCGCGCTGCGTAACCGCTGGCGCCGTATGCAGTTGGACGAAGCACTCCGCCATGAAGTGACGCCTAAAAACATTCTCATGATCGGCCCAACCGGCGTCGGTAAAACCGAAATCGCTCGCCGTCTGGCGAAACTCGCCAATGCGCCGTTCATCAAAGTGGAAGCCACCAAATTCACCGAAGTGGGCTATGTCGGTAAAGAAGTTGACTCCATCATCCGCGATCTGACGGATTCCGCGATCAAAATGGTGCGACTCCAGTCCATCGAAAAAAACCGCTTCCGTGCGGAAGAGATGGCGGAAGACCGCATTCTGGACGTGCTGATTCCACCAGCGAAAAACAACTGGGGGCAGGCAGAAAGCACGCAGGAGCCTTCCGCTGCACGCCAGGCATTCCGCAAGAAACTGCGTGAAGGCCAGTTGGACGACAAAGAGATCGAGATCGATCTGGCTGCCGCCCCTGTTGGCGTCGAGATCATGGCACCGCCGGGCATGGAAGAGATGACCAACCAGCTCCAGTCCATGTTCCAGAACCTGGCAGGCCAGAAGCAAAAAGCCCGCAAGATCAAAATCAAAGACGCGTTCAAGCTGCTGATAGAAGAAGAAGCTGCCAAATTGGTGAACCCGGAAGAGCTGAAGCAGCAGGCGATTGAAGCCGTTGAGCAGCACGGTATCGTGTTCATCGATGAGATCGACAAAATCTGTAAGCGTGGCGAAAGCTCCGGCCCGGATGTTTCTCGTGAAGGCGTTCAGCGCGACCTGCTGCCGCTGGTTGAAGGCTGCACCGTATCCACCAAGCACGGTATGGTCAAAACCGACCACATCCTGTTTATCGCCTCCGGCGCGTTCCAGGTTGCCAGCCCGTCCGATCTGATTCCAGAATTGCAGGGACGTCTGCCGATTCGCGTGGAATTGCAGGCGCTGACGACGGAAGATTTCGAGCGCATCCTGACAGAACCTAGTGCCTCGCTGACCGAGCAGTACAAAGCGCTGATGGCGACAGAAGGTGTGGATATTTCGTTCACGGCCGATGGCATCCGCCGTATTGCCGAAGCCGCCTGGCAGGTAAACGAAAGCACCGAGAATATCGGCGCGCGCCGTCTGCATACCGTGATGGAGCGTTTGATCGAAGACGTTTCTTACGACGCCAGCGAAATGAACGGTCAAAGCGTTACCATTGACGCAGATTACGTCCGTAATCATCTGGATGAATTAGTAGCAGATGAAGATCTGAGTCGATTTATCTTATAATCCGTTTTCGCGGATCGCACGATTAACGATAAAGTGGGAGGCGTTGGCCTCCCACTTTTGTTTCTGACGCCGCCATCACTGACTTTTCTTGTTTATAAACGGATGATTCACGCAATTGAATCGTCAATAAAAATTGAAGCGCACCATGACCTTATCAACCCATAGCAGCAAAACCAAAGCCTGGCTGGATAGTCTGCGTCCAAAAACGTTGCCATTAGCTTTCGCGTCCATCGTTACTGGCTCGGCGATTGCGAGCTGGCATAGCAGCTTTAAACCGGGCGTAGCATTACTGGCGTTGTTGACCGCCGGACTGCTGCAAATCCTTTCCAATCTGGCAAACGACTATGGGGATGCGGTAAAAGGCAGCGATACCGAGGACCGCATCGGGCCGCTGCGCGGCATCCAGACCGGGGCAATTACGCTGGCTCAATTGCGCAATGCACTGATCGTGACGGTGACGCTCACCATCATTTCCGGCGTGAGTCTGGTGATTCTGGCGTGTGAAAAGCCCGCGGATATCTTTGGTTTCCTGATTCTGGGGCTGCTGGCGATTTTCGCCGCCATCACCTATACCGTCGGTAACAAGCCCTACGGTTACATTGGGCTCGGCGATATCTCGGTGCTGATCTTTTTCGGCTGGCTCAGCGTCGCCGGGTCGTATTATTTGCAAACTGGCCACTTCGACAGCATCGTGATGCTGCCTGCTACAGCCTGCGGTCTGTTGGCGACAGCGGTCTTGAACATCAACAACCTGCGCGATATCGACAACGATCGCATCAGTGGAAAGAACACGCTGGCGGTACGCCTCGGTGCGGAAAAAGCGCGTTTCTACCACACGATGTTGCTATTGCTGGCGCCAGTTTGTCTCGGTCTGTTTGCAACGTTTTATCTGCACAGTCTGGCAGGTTGGCTCTTTATTCTGACGCTCCCGTTGCTGATTAAGCAGGCGCGCTATGTGCTGCGTGAAACCAGCGCATTCAGCATGCGTCCGATGCTGGAAAAAACGGTGAAAGGCGCGCTGCTGACCAACATTCTGTTCGCTGTTGGCGTGATACTGAGTTAGTGCGGGTGAAGTGAGCGCAGGCGAAAAGCGCGCGTATTTACTGATGCGCATCAAGTTAACATTTGATGATTTTGCCAACAGCCGCCAGAAAGGGATATACTCATGATTCCGGCGGCAAACAGACGTTAATCCTATGAAATACGATACTTCCGAACTGTGCGATATCTACCACGAAGAGGTGAATGTTGTTGAACCTCTGTTCTCTAACTTTGGCGGGCGTACTTCATTTGGTGGCAAAATCACCACGGTGAAATGTTTTGAGGATAACGGCCTGCTGTTCGATCTCCTTGAAGAGAACGGCCTTGGGCGCGTGCTTCTGGTCGATGGCGGAGGCTCCGTGCGCCGCGCGTTGATCAACGCGGAAATCGCCCGATTGGCGACGCAAAACGAATGGGAAGGCATTGTCGTTTATGGCGCAGTGCGTCAGGTTGACGATTTGGCTGAGCTGGATATCGGTATTCAGGCGATGGCCGCGATTCCGGTCGGTGCCAGTAGCGAAGGCATCGGCGAGAGCGATATTCGTGTCAACTTCGGTGGTGTGACCTTCTTCTCCGGTGACCATTTATATGCCGATAACACCGGTATTATTTTAGCGGAAGACCCGCTGGATATTGAATAATATCGTTAAATCTCCGCGTTTTTATTGCGGCAACTTCATCACAAAAAAGGGCGTATACGCCCTTTTTTATTTGGCTCAATCGATAATCAATTCCTTCGTCTGAGCCGGCAAGTCCTATCAGACTTCTTCCATTTTGCCTAACAGCGCGCGTAAGCGCTCTTGCCATACCACTTGCTCTTCTTTCAACTGTTCGTTCTCGCGCACCAGCGCTTCACGTGAACCAGCTGCCGCCTGAACATCCTGCGACAGCGCGTTGTTCTGCTCTTTCAGCTCTTCAATTTCCATTTGCAACAGCGTGATGGTATCAATCGCCTGCTGAACTTTCGCTTCCAGCTTTTCAAACACTTCAAATGACATTCTTCAAACCCCTTTTAATCGCAACAAGGCAAAGATCGGTTAACGCTGGCTTTCGGACTCTGCAACCAACACCCAACGGTGTCGCCATCCGCCCGTAAACATAATCCTGACCGCGGGACGGCTGGCAAGACAGACCATAGCGAAATTGTATGTAGCCAACCGCCACCTGTCTAGCGCACATCCCCCACTACACGAGTGTGGCAGCTTTTCTAACGTAACACTATCAGTACAAACTGAAAAACGGGCAGCGCGAGCTGAAAAACAGACTACGCAAACGGAAAAGCGAGTGGCATAGGTTGAAAACGACTCATGTTCGCTTCCTCATTACTCCTATGCTACCCAAAATAATTCAAATTGTAGGAAGGCGGCAATCGCACGAATCCCCAGGAGCTTACACCAGTAAGTGACTGGGGTGAGTAAGGGAAGCCAACGCACATACAGTTTGAAGTATGACGGGTAAGTGTTAATAAATTTAACCTGGGCGTTACTATCAACCTTGTGCGAAAAACCACGGCGAGTCATTTTATAAGCGAATACGCTCATTTTTTTGACGCGCAACACACATTTCAATTTCGATATTTCTCGTTTTCGAGCATTAACGATAAATTCACATCATAAATACATTTAAAACAGGGGATGCCACTAAGCGGTATCCTTAGACCTACCACTCTGTACGTTACCCAGCAGGAAAAAAATATGAGCCAAGCAGAACGTTCAACGCTAAAAGGCCAGTGTATCGCCGAATTTCTCGGCACTGGCCTGCTGATTTTCTTCGGTGTCGGCTGCGTCGCCGCATTGAAACTGGCGGGAGCCAGCTTCGGACAGTGGGAGATCAGCATCATTTGGGGTCTGGGGGTTGCGATGGCAATCTACCTGACCGCCGCGATTTCCGGTGCTCACCTCAACCCGGCCGTTACTATCGCCCTGTGGCTGTTTGCCTGTTTCGATGGACGCAAGGTGGTACCTTACATTTTGGCGCAAATTGCAGGCGCATTTTGTGCCGCCGCACTGGTCTACGGTCTGTATCACAATCTGTTTGTGGATTTTGAACAAGCCAACAATATGGTGCGCGGCAGTACGGAAAGCCTGAGTTTAGCGGGCATTTTCTCAACCTATCCGAACCCGCATATTTCCGTCATGCAGGCGCTGCTGGTTGAAACCGTCATCACCGCTATCCTGATGTGCCTGATTCTGGCGCTGACCGACGATGGTAACGGCATCCCACGCGGGCCGCTCGCTCCCCTGTTGATCGGTATTCTGATTGCTGTCATCGGTGCGTCCATGGGGCCGCTGACCGGCTTCGCCCTCAACCCGGCGCGTGACTTTGGTCCTAAACTGTTCGCGTTCCTGGCGGGCTGGGGCAACGTGGCCTTCACTGGCGCACGCGAAATTCCTTACTTCCTGGTTCCCATCTTCGGCCCGATTATCGGTGCCTGTCTGGGTGCCTTCGGTTATCGCGCACTGATTGGCCGTAATCTGCCATGTGATGTCTGCGAACCCGAGGCAGAAACTACCACGCGTCGTGAAAGCCGTTAAACTTAACGCCACGACCATCCTATTTCACGGTTAATCATTACAGGATTGGATTTATGAACCCGGAAAAAAAATACATTGTCGCACTCGACCAGGGCACAACCAGCTCTCGCGCCATCGTGCTGGATCATGATGCCAACATCGTTAGCGTTTCACAGCGTGAATTCACCCAGATCTACCCAAAAGCGGGCTGGGTAGAGCACGACCCAATGGAGATTTGGGCGTCACAGAGCTCAACGCTGGTCGAAGTGCTGGCCAAAGCCGACATCAGCTCGGATGAAGTCGCGGGCATTGGTATCACCAACCAGCGTGAAACCACCGTCGTCTGGGAAAAAGAGAGCGGCAAACCGATTTATAACGCCATCGTCTGGCAGTGTCGTCGTACCGCTGAAATTTGCGAAAAACTGAAGAAAGACGGTCTGGAAGAGTACGTTCGCAACACCACCGGACTGGTGGTTGACCCCTACTTCTCCGGCACCAAGGTGAAGTGGATTCTGGATCACGTTGAAGGCTCTCGTGAACGCGCTAAGCGCGGCGAACTGCTGTTTGGCACCATCGATACCTGGCTGATTTGGAAAATGACGCAGGGGCGTGTTCACGTCACGGATTACACCAACGCTTCCCGCACCATGCTGTTCAATATTCATACGCTGGAATGGGATACCCGCATGCTGGAAGCGCTGGATATCCCGCGTGAGATGCTGCCAGAAGTGCGCGCGTCTTCAGAAGTTTACGGCCAGACCAACATTGGCGGCAAAGGCGGCACGCGTATTCCTATCGCTGGTATCGCGGGCGACCAGCAGGCGGCGCTGTACGGCCAGCTTTGCGTCAACCCAGGACAGGCGAAAAACACTTATGGCACCGGCTGCTTCCTGCTGATGAATACCGGTAAAGAAGCGGTACTGTCCAAACACGGCCTGCTGACCACCATCGCCTGCGGCCCACGCGGCGAAGTTAACTACGCGCTGGAAGGCTCGGTGTTCGTTGGCGGCGCTTCTATCCAATGGCTGCGTGACGAGCTGAAACTGATCGGCGACTCAATGGACTCCGAATACTTCGCAACGAAAGTGAAGGACACCAACGGCGTCTATGTCGTACCGGCTTTCACCGGTTTGGGCGCGCCTTACTGGGACCCGTATGCTCGTGGCGCGATCTTCGGTCTGACCCGCGGCGTGAACGCGAACCACATCATTCGCGCGACGCTGGAATCCATTGCCTTCCAGACCCGCGACGTACTGGATGCCATGCAGGCAGACGCCGATACGCGCCTGAAAGCGCTGCGTGTCGACGGCGGTGCGGTAGCTAACAACTTCCTGATGCAGTTCCAGTCCGACATTCTCGGCACACGTGTGGAACGTCCGGAAGTGCGTGAATCTACCGCGCTGGGTGCAGCTTTCCTGGCGGGTCTTGCCACGGGATTCTGGAACGATCTGGACGAAGTGAAGAGCAAAGCTACAATTGAGCGCGAATTCCGCCCCAGCATCGAAACGGTGGAGCGTAACTACCGCTACAGCGGCTGGCAGAAAGCCGTGGCCCGTGCCCGTAACTGGGAAGATCACGACGCGTAATCCGCCAACTCATCTATCCACATCGGGCGCGCCTGTCGCGCCCGTTTTTTCCCTATCGCTCAACCGCCACTCTCCCCCGTTGTGATAAAATCCTTGCCCACATCCTAATGTTGCTCGTTTAAGAACCGAGATACCGGGGCGACCACAGTGCGAGGTGTCCCTGCGGGAACCTCATCACCGTGTTTCCCCTATAAAATGCAAACGCATTTTAAATGCCACTTGTGGCAGCCCGTCAGGGCGAGCACAGGAACTGGGCGAGTAATTCCATGCTTAAGTGGCTAACATGAGGCCGCTCCTTTTCCCGATCGACAATAGACAGGTATTTATGAAACGTGAATTAGCCATTGAGTTCTCGCGCGTCACCGAAGCAGCCGCGCTGGCAGGCTATAAGTGGTTAGGTCGTGGCGACAAGAATGCCGCCGACAATGCCGCCGTACAGGCGATGCGCATCATGCTGAATCAGGTCAATATCAACGGTCAGATTGTCATCGGCGAAGGGGAAATCGACGAAGCGCCCATGCTGTTCATCGGTGAGCAGGTCGGCACTGGTAAGGGTGATGCCGTAGACATCGCCGTCGATCCGATTGAAGGCACGCGGATGACGGCAATGGGTCAGGCGAATGCGCTAGCCGTGCTGGCCGTTGGCGAAAAAGGAGCGTTTTTGCACGCACCAGACATGTACATGGAAAAGCTGATCGTCGGGCCCGAGGCGAAGGGGTCGATTGACCTCAATCTGCCGCTGGCGGACAACCTGCGCAATATCGCGCTGAAGCTGGGCAAACCGCTCAGCCAGTTAACCGTGACTACACTGGCTAAACCGCGCCACGATGCCTGCATCGCGGAAATGCAGCAGTTGGGCGTGAAAGTGTTCGCCATTCCAGACGGCGACGTGGCCGCATCCATTCTTACCTGCATGCCAGACAGCGAAGTTGACGTGCTATACGGCATCGGTGGCGCACCAGAAGGTGTGATTTCAGCAGCCGTGATTCGCGCGCTTGATGGCGACATGCAAGGGCGTTTGCTGGCACGTCATCAGGTTAAAGGCGATAGCGCTGAAAACCGCCGTATCGGTGAAGATGAGCTGGCACGCTGCCGACAAATGGGCATCGAAGCCGGCGGCGTTCTCAAGCTTGATGACATGGCGCGTAACGATAACGTGATTTTCTCCGCGACCGGCATCACCAAGGGTGATTTACTGGACGGGATCGCGCGTAAAGGCAACATGGCCACCACGGAAACGCTGCTGATCCGCGGCAAATCCCGCACGATCCGCCGAATTAAATCGACACACTATCTGGATCGCAAGGATCGCACGCTGCACGAATTTTTGCTGTAGCAGGTGATTGCCCGGCTGACTGATTGTTTCACAGTTGTTAATAAATAGCGTATCTTATACGCACAAATAGTGGCGTCGATACCCTAAATAATTCGAGTTGCAGGACAAAACGTTATTGTTTTTAACAACGTACATGCAGCTTGAAGTATGACGGTATAACAGGAGCAAAAAAATATGGCTGAATGGGTGACAGGCAAAGTAGTTCAGGTGGAAAACTGGACAGAAAGTCTGTTTAGCATTCGGGTTCATGCGCCCGCCGATGCGTTCACTGCCGGGCAGTATGGCAAACTGGCGCTGGAGATTGAGGGTGAGAAAGTGCAGCGCGCTTATTCCTACGTAAATGCGCCCAGCGATCCCACGCTTGAGTTCTATCTGGTCACCGTACCGGAAGGCAAACTCAGCCCCCATCTGCATGCGCTGCAGCCCGGCTCAGAAGTCATGATCGTCAAAGAAGCTGCCGGCTTTTTCGTGCTGGAAGAGGTTCCTGATTGTGAAACGCTGTGGATGCTGGCAACAGGGACGGGCATTGGCCCTTATCTGTCAATCCTTCAGGAAGGTAAGGATCTGGAGCGCTTTAAGAATATCGTGCTGGTTCACGCCGCTCGATTCTCACACGATCTGAGCTACCTGCCGCTGATGCAGCAATTACAGCAGCGCTACCACGGCAAGCTGCGTATTCAAACGGTAGTCAGCCGGCAAGAGGAAACAGGCTCGCTGACAGGCCGCATTCCTCAGCTTATCAGCAACGGTTCGCTGGAAGCTGCCGTGGGCTTGCCGATGGATGCGGCAACCAGCCACGTCATGCTGTGCGGCAACCCACAAATGGTGCGCGACACCCAGCTGTTGCTGAAAGAAGAACGGCAAATGACCAAGCACCTGCGCCGCAGACCTGGTCATATGACTGCCGAAAACTATTGGTAAACAGCCGGTTATTTTAATTAGCGGCGGAAGCGAAACGGCTCCGCCTCTACGCCAAACCGGTTTTCCCCTTTTGTTCCGAGGAAAACGCCGCAGTCGAGCAGCGTCATCACAACAATCAGGATCGGCAGGAAGCGGCCAATTCCCCACTGCCAAATGGATGAGAACATCGTCCAGTTCCCCGAAGCCAGCATCCATGCCACTACTAACAGCAGCGCCCACCAGCCGCTTTTATTACGGTCGTGCAGCCGTTTCACCATAATCGCCGCCGTCGGCCACAGTAATACCACCAAACCAAACGCCGTCGATTGCGTATCCAGCCAGCTTTGGCCGGATAGCGTAAACAGCACCGCCATCAGCGCGACCCAAATAGCCATCCAAAGCCAGAAATCACGACGACCGACTCGGCCTTTAAACGAGAAGCACCACTGCTGTAATGTCATTAACGATAACGCCCTGAATTGTCGGCCTGTCTGACCGAATTAATCTGTATTTTACGCTGGCTGATTTTACCTCAACCTAGACAGTTGCCCGCAATCTTTACGCGATTTTTGTCAGCCACGTGCGATTTCTCACAACGACGTACTATTTTTGACAACGACGTACAAATGCCGCTTTAATCAAACGTATTCCGCCGTTATTGGCCTGGACATCTTCTGAAGTGGCTGACCCGAATCCCTATGACACGAAAACGCATCGCTTCACTTTTGGTTTTATCATCGCTGGTGCTGTACCAGACTCACGCGGCAGCCGACCCGACGTTCCCGCCTAAACCCTCAGCCAATGCGCCTTACCTGCTGGCCGGAGCCCCAACCTTTGATCAAACCATCACGCAGTTCCGTTCCCGTTACAACCTGAGCAACCCAACGCTGCCGATCGGTGAATTTCGGGTTGTCGACACCGGTAATATCACCAGCATGCTGACCCGCGCCGCCAGCCGAATCAACGACCACCTCTATGCCTCAACCGCGCTGGAAAAAGGCACTGGGAAAATCAAAACGCTGCAAATCACCTGGCTACCGCAGCCGCAGAGCGAACAAGAAACCACGGCGCGTCGTAAGCAGGCCATCGACTATATGGCTGCGCTGGCACGCACGTTCGCCCCGTCGCTGACGGAAGAACAGAGCGTGAAAAAAGTCACCGAACTGCTGGAAAAAGGCAAAGGAAAGCGCTTTTATCCGCAAACGGAAGGTGCCTTGCGTTATGTTGTTGCAGATGATGGCGAAAAAGGGCTAACTTTTGCTGTTGAACCGATTAAGCTAACGCTATCTGAACCGTGATCAACACGGTAATTCATGACGAAAAACAGAGCCACGGTCACATTTCGTCTCTATACTGTGGGCAGGTCATATTGCCTGATGGCAGTAAAATTTATGCACTGCTTCACTAACGCATTGATTTATTAAATTTTTATTTATTAATGCCTTGATTCATTCGCGATTCCGGCTGGAGGAAAAAAGATGCGACATCCATTAGTTATGGGTAACTGGAAGCTGAACGGCAGCACTCACATGGTCAACGAACTGATCGCGGGTCTGCGTAAAGAGCTCAGCACCGTTGACGGCTGTGGCGTAGCGATTGCACCACCTGCTCTCTACCTCGATCAGGCTAATCATCAACTGGCTGGCAGCCGCATCGCACTGGGCGCGCAGAACGTTGACGTGAACCTGTCTGGTGCCTTCACTGGTGAAACTTCTGCCGACATGCTGAAAGACATCGGTGCGAAATACATCATCATCGGCCACTCTGAGCGCCGCACCTACCACAAAGAAAGCGATGAATTCATTGCGAAGAAATTTGGCGTGCTGAAAGACGCAGGCCTGATTCCGGTGCTGTGCATTGGCGAAACTGAAGCAGAAAACGAAGCAGGCCAGACGGAAGCCGTGTGTGCACGTCAGCTGGACGCCGTGCTGAACACGCTGGGTGCGAAAGCATTTGAAAACACCGTTGTCGCCTACGAACCTGTATGGGCTATCGGTACCGGCAAATCCGCGACCCCTGCGCAGGCGCAGGCCGTTCACAAATTCATCCGTGACCACATCGCCAAGCAAGATGCCGCGGTTGCTGAACAAGTGATCATCCAGTACGGCGGTTCTGTGAATGCAGCGAATGCTGCCGAGCTGTTCACCCAGCCGGACATCGACGGCGCGCTGGTTGGCGGTGCTTCACTGAAAGCCGACGCCTTTGCCGTTATCGTGAAAGCCGCAGCCGACGCTAAACGTGGCTAAGCGTTTATAGCAAACGGACGGACACGCGTTCGTCCAATCAAAAAGCCGGTTCGCGCTATCGCGCCAACCGGCTTTTTTTATGGCGAGCAGAGCACGCTTTACTCTTCTTCTCTGCCGCGTCAGTTAACGGCTCAAACGTTACTTCACCGCAGGGATTTGCTGCGTAATGCAGTGAATATTTCCCCCACCCAGCAGGATTTCCCGCGCAGGCACGCCGCTAATCAGGTAGCCAGGGAACATCTGTTGTAGCAGATCGCGTGCAACGTCATCCGTCTTCTCATCCAGCAGCGGGAAAATAATCTGCTGGTTGCTGATCAGGAAATTCACATAAGACCCCGCCAGACGCGAACCGGCAAGGCGTTCAACGGCATCGCCGCTGTCCACGCCCTGTGCTTCCTCTTTGGTTGCATACAGCGGGCCGGGTGCCGGCAGTTTCCAGATTTTCAGCTCACGGCCTTGCGCATCCCGCGCGGCCGACAGCACCTCATAGGCCGCAACGGAGCGAGCATACTGCGGATCGTTTTCGTCATCCGTCCAGTGCAACGCCACTTCGCCGGGACGCACGAAGCAGCACATGTTATCGATATGGCCGTCGGTTTCGTCGTTGTACACGCCCTCTTCCAGCCAGATAATCGTCGAGATGCTGAGGTAATCACGCATCAGCTGTTCGATTTCTGCCTTACTCAGATGCGGGTTACGGTTCGGATTGAGCAAGCATTCCGCTGTGGTCAGCAATGTGCCTTCACCATCGACATGGATCGAGCCGCCTTCCAGAATCAGCGGCGCGGCATAGCGCGCAGCCTGATGATAGTCCAGCACCTGTGCCGCGACTTTCTCATCCTGACGCCAGTCTTCATACAGACCGCCCAACTCGCCGCCCCAGGCGTTGAACTGCCAGTCGATGCCCCGACGCTCACCGGCCTGATTCAGCACGATGGTTGGACCGGTATCGCGCATCCAGGCGTCGTCGCTTTCCATTTCCACCAGCGTGACGTTCACCGGCATCACTTGTTGCGCATCCGCCATGTAGCGTGCAGGCACGCCCATGATCACCGGCGTATTCTGAGCGATAGCTTCTGCCACGCGCGCGAACGTTTTTTGCGCCGGAATGCCTTGTTCGCGCCAGTTGTCAGTGCGATACGGCCAAATCATCCACACGGCATCATGCGGCGCCCATTCGGCGGGCATCGCAAAACCATCCTGATGCGGCGTCGTGAGAGAGGAAGTTGCTGGCTGTGACATGACTTATCTCCAGGTCTTGCCGTCAGAAGTGGCGATCGTGCCGTACATGTCCGGACGACGGTCGCGGAACAGGCCCCATGACGCACGCTGTGCAGCAATGGCTTCTAAATCAAATTCATGCACCAGAATCGCTTCATCCGTCTTATTGGCCTGTGCCAGCAACGCACCAGTTTGGTCGGCAATGAAGGACGAGCCGTAGAACGTCATTTCCAGACCGTCGATGTATTTGCTGGCTTCTGTACCAATACGGTTAGATGCGATCACTGGCACGAGATTCGCCGCAGCGTGACCTTGCTGAACACGAGTCCAGTGCGGCTGGCTGTCGATATCCGGGTAAGCAGGTTCGGAACCAATCGCGGTCGGATAGAAAATCAGCTCTGCGCCCTGCAACGCCAGGCTGCGTGCGGTTTCCGGGAACCACTGATCCCAGCAAATGCCCACGCCGATTTTTGCGTAGCGCGTCTGCCAGACTTTAAAACCGGTATCGCCCGGAATGAAGAATTGCTTCTCCTGATACGCCGGACCATTCGGAATATGTGTTTTGCGGTAAACGTCCAGCACGGTGCCGTCCGCGTCAATCATCACCAGCGAGTTGTAATAGGCGTTATTGGCACGCTCAAAGAAGCTCAACGGCAGCACCACGTTCAGCTCCGCCGCCAGTGCGGAAAAATGCTTAATCAGCGGGCTGGTTTCCAGCTCCTGTGCCAGCGCATAATGCTCTGGGCTTTGATCGATACAGAAATACGGTGCGGCAAACAGCTCCTGAATCAGGATAACCTGCGCGCCTTTTGCATGCGCTTGTCGCACCAGTTTTTCGGCGTTTTCAATGTTCTTAGGCAGATCCCAGGAACACGCCATTTGTGTTGCGGCAACGGTAACTTTTTTCATGCGAAAACCTCAATAATAACGATATATACCCGCCCTTTCTTACCGGCAAGTATCGGCAATAAGTGTTTCTCTCGGTCACGATTATGCATCGGCGCTAACCTGCGCGGCCTTAACGAGTGTAGGCCAACACACCTGCGCATGCCCAATAGGAATATCCTGTTAAGGTATTGACCGAAAATGACATGCGCATTATGCCAGTTAATCACAGCACTTCACTATGCTGAAAATGCACGATCTCGCGTGGCGGACAGAAAAGAAAAACCGCCTTTTCCACGGCGGTTTCTATCGATGATTAAGATTGAGAGAAAGCGGTAGGCAGCAGCATCAGGCTTCAACAGCATCCGCCTGATGTAGCGCCTGACTGACCGCTTGTCGTTGCTCCAACAATGCAGTGCTGGTTCGGTCACGAGGATAAGTGAGGTTTATCGGTATAATCCTGCTAATCCGGCCGGGTCGAGGCGACATCACCACCACCCTGTCCGCCAGAAAGACGGCTTCCTCCACATCGTGTGTCACCAGCAGGATCGTCAAATCCGTTTGCTGGCGTATCTCCGCCAGACGCACCTGCAACTGCTGTTTGGTCAGCGCATCCAACGCACCGAAAGGTTCATCCAGCAAGAGAATTCGCGGCGTCGACACCAGCCCCCGGGCGATCGCCACGCGCTGTGCCATTCCGCCCGACAGCTGGTGCGGCCACGCGGCGGCAAAGCCTTCCAACCCCATCATCTGGAGATAGTGCGCAATACGGCGCGTCACTTCCGCAGGAGAAAGATTGAGGTTGAGCATACCGAGGCGAATATTGTCCGTCACGGTGAGCCACGGAAACAGGCGCGGTTCCTGGAACACCAGACTGACATCATCAGGAATACCGCGCACAGGCCGTTCGCCAATCAGAATGCGCCCACGTTCCGTGGTATCAATCCCGGCCGCCAAACGCAGCAGCGTCGATTTACCACAGCCGCTGGCGCCGATGACCGCAACCAGTTCGCCCGCCTGCAACGACAGATCGATGTCCTGTAACACCGTCAGCGGTGCGCCGTTGACGGTAAAATGTTTAGTAATGTGCTGAAAATGCAGGGACATAGATTCTCCGTTAACAGTCACGCAAAACGCCAGCGGGTCAGCCGCCGTTCAGACAAGGTAATCAATCGGGAAAACAGCGCGGCCACCGCGGCAATCAGCACCACGCCCGCCATGATGCGATCGGATTCAAGCAGCTGCTGTGCGCGAATCATCATGCCGCCCAGCCCTTCTCCCGACGGCATGAAATACTCCGCGCCAATCGCCCCCGTCCACGCATGCATCAGCGCCAGCCGCAGGCCGGAAAACAGCGGTGGCAACACGCTGGGCAGTATCAGTGTGCGAAGCGTCTGCGTCGGCGTCAGACGCAGCACCTGCGCCACTTCCAATAGCGCAGGGGGAAGCTGGGCAATCCCCTGACGGGTTGCCAGCATCACGGGAAAGAACGCCGCCACGGCGATAAACACGATTTTGGCGATCTCCCCTAACCCGAACCAGGCCGTAATCAGCGGCAGCCAGGCGAATAGCGCCACGCAGCGCAGCGCGGACAGCGCCGGATTAAACAACCTGTCGGCGATGCGCCAGCCGCCGAGCACCGCGCCGACCAGCACGCCGATCGCACTGCCCAGTACAAAGCCCTGTAGCGCACGCAGCAGGCTGGCATGGAGATCGGCCGACAGCCCGCCCTGAACCAGCCCCGTCCACAACGCGTCGATCACGCGACTCGGCGCAGGAAGAAAAGCCACATTCACCCACGCGTACGTGCTGCTAACCTGCCACAGCACAACCAGTAACGCTGGCGCTAACCAGGGCGTCAGCGACAGGCTCGGCAACGCATGGCCCAAGCTATCGCGACCCAGCACCGGTGCAGGCCAGTGAATCCAGCGACGCTCCAGCTTCAGCAGCACACGCTCTCCGGCAAATCCCAGGATTCCAATGATCAGAATGCAGACGAACACTAAATCCAACATGAACAGCTGGCGGCTTTGCACCAGCAGATAGCCCAGCCCTTCGCTGGATGCCAGCAGCTCAACCGCAATCAAGGCGACCCATCCGGTAGAAAACGCCAGCCGAATGCCCGTCATCACATAAGGCAGCATCGCAGGCAGAATCAGGTAGCGCAGGAAAGCGGCAGGCGGTAAACGCAGGCTACGTGCCATTTCATGCAGCTTTTGCGGCGTCTGTTGAATGCCGGCACACGTGTAGAGCGTCACCGGCACCGTCACCGATTTCACCAGCACTACCAGCTTCAGCGCCTCGCCGATGCCCAGTGACAGCATCAAGAGTGGAATCCAGGCCAGCGTCGGGATCTGCGCGATAACGGTGAACAACGGCATAAATAGCGCATTCAGCCGCCGATTCAGACCGAAGAGACTACCGAGCACCAGACCCAGCGCGATCCCCCCGCTAAAGCCAATCACCAGCCGCAGCAGACTGATGGGCAACTGGTGAATCAGCTCCTCAGGGATAAAAGCCCGTGCGCTATCAATGACCGCCAGCGGCGAAGGCAGGATCTGTTCAGACATCCACCCGTGACGACTGGCAAGCCACCAGCCGACGAGCACCAGCAGCGGCACAACCAGAGACACGACTAACGCAGAGTATCCCGCCGACAGCGCAGCGGCTGTCAGCGAAGCATCAGGGGCGGAGCGTATCCGCAGCGGGTATTTGGGCATCATGATCGTCGGTATCCCGCGGCGTTATTTTTGCGTCAGCAGGGAAAGACGGGTAATCCCCGCCTGCTCGACATCAGCCAGCAGCGCGGCGACAGCACCGTAACTCGCGTCTTTATCTGCCTGCACCTGCACCACCAGCTCCGCATTACCCGCTTTAGCCTGTTGCAGACGCGGCACCAGCTGTTCACGCGCCAGATTCTCTTTATTGATGAACACTCGCTGCTCGCCATCAATGCTAATCACCACCGGATCGGCACGGTCAGCGGGTGCCACCGCCGACGTTTTTGGGAGCTGAATCGGAATGGCATTGGTCAACATCGGCGCGGTAACAATAAACACCACCAGCAGCACCAGCATGACGTCCACGAGCGGCGTGATATTCATTTCACTCATGACGTCTTCATCATTACGCGAGGTAAACGCCATATCAGACCACCTCTCTCAGGTTCTTCACGGAGAAAGCGGCGGCCGATGGCTCCGCGCTAGTATGAAACGCGTTGACGTGAAAATCGTGCGCCTGCATCACGCTGTAGACATCATGGGCGAAGTCGTCCATGTCTGCGACAGCCAGCTTGAGGCAGCGTAAAAAGTAGTTGTAAATCAGCACCGCAGGAACAGCGACGGCAATCCCGATTCCGGTCGCAATCAGCGCATTACCAATCGGCCCTGCGACGGTATCCAGGCTGGCAGAACCAGAAAGTCCAATCTCCTGCAACGCCGCCATAATCCCCCAGACGGTACCAAACAGGCCGATAAACGGCGATGTACTGCCGATACTGGCCAGAACCGCCAGCCCGCTTTCCAGCGAACGACGTTCACGCTGAATCTGCTGTTGCAGCGCACGTTCAACCCGATCGGGCAGATGAATATTCAGCGCAAGCTGTCCGCCAATACGTTCCGGCGCTTTAACGGCAGCCAGCGCCAGATTGGCGAGTGAACCGGGCTGTCTGGCGCTGGTTTCCGGCGTCTGGCTGATGTCATTCTGCTGCCAGAAGGCCGCGCGGAAACGCCGATCGCGCCGCTGTGCCCGCCCGTACTGGACAAATTTCAGTAGCCCCAGCCCCCAGGTGACGAGAGAAAACAGCAGCAATAACAGAATCACTGCGCCTTCCGCAGAAAAAAGCTCAATGTGTCCAAGCGTCATAACCAATACCTCATGAGTTCAGCGAAAAATCGACGGGAACAACCACCCAACCGCTAACCGGCTGATTGCCGCGGCGCGCCGGAACGAAAGACCAGCGCAGCACCGTGTTTCTGGCGGCATCGTCCAACGAGGGGTAGCCGCTTGATTGATGAATCCGAATGGTTTGCACCTTGCCGTCGGCACGTACCTGCACATTCAGGAGTACGGTGCCTTCATAACCGCGGCTAATTGCCACATCGGGATAAGACGGCGCGGGATTATGCAGATAGTCAGCATTAGCCAGCGGCGGCGTGAGCGGCGCGTCAACGGGCTGCGCGACGGCCTGTTGCGTCACCGACGCGGGCGTTATTGGGGCCGTTGCCGATACGGCTTCCGCCTGAGGTTTTGGCGTCGGCGCAGGTGGGGTCTTTTTCACGGCGACCTTTTTCGGCGCTGGCTCAGGCTTTTTCTCCGGTACTTTTCTCTCAGGTTCTTTTTTTTCAGGTTCCAGCGGCAATAGCGCATTATCATCCACCGGCTTGTCCGCGATGGACGGCGTAGGTTCAGGCGGTGGCGCCACAACGTCAGGTTCAACAGGCTGGGATTGCAATACCGGCTCTGCAACCGCCGCAACCAGTTCGACGCTGACAGGCTGTGGTCGGGCGGGCACCGTAACGGGCGGTGTCGACGCGCGGCTGAACAACGCCAGCACCGCCGCGTGCAACAGCAATGTCGCTATCACCGCCAGCCAACGTTCCGGTCGGGACGACACCGTCGTATTCAACGTCGGTACGCGCTGCTGCACGACGCCACTCACCCGGCTGGCGTGCGGCGTCGGCTCCGGTGGATAAGACCGGGATCCTGACACCGCTCCCGCATAGAGTAATTCCGTCATAATAAGTGCTCCTGACCGTGTCTATATCTACCCGTCATACTTCACATCGCAGACGTCATGAATAAAGAATCTAAAATAGTGCGGGAATAATCGATTCTTCCCGCACGCTTAATAAAGTCAACGTATGTATCTGTATATCGATATCTATTTCATCGGAAAGAGAATGATGCCCATTGCCTACCGACAAACTAAAGGCAATAAAGCCCAACAGGCTAATGCATAGTTGGAATAGTTTTTTTTCGTTCGCTGCATAGCGATGAAATAAGCGATGAATACTGATTTAGCTATTTACTAAAAATAATAATGCTTTTTTTGTATTAGTCAGTTTATTGCCAAGCCTTTAAATGTGTTTCTGCAACAAGATGACGCCGCGCTAAATCGGCGCAATAACAACATTTATATTCGCACACTCACATTCAAACATTTCATCACTGACGGGTAACATAATGACGACATTAGGACGAAAATGGTTAGTGACCGGCTTATTGGCAATGGGTATGGCCTGGTCAGGCATCGCATCGGCTATCACCGAAATTCGTATTGCCGCACCGGACATCGGCGCAGGCACAAAACCCAGTGGCGGCGGCCTGCTTGACGTCATTCACAGCCAGAAGCTGCTGGAGCGCGAGTTTGGCAAAGACGGGATCAGCGTCCGCTGGACGTTTATTAAAGGCGCAGGCCCCGTCATCAACGAAGCGTTTGGCAACCATCAGGTTGACGTGGCCTACCTCGGGGATTTAGCCAGCATTATCGGCCGTGCGCGCGGGCTGGATACACGCGTGATCGCCGTGGCATCACGCGGCATCAATCACTATCTGGCGGTGGCGAAAGGTTCCGGTATTGAGAAAATCGCCGATCTGAAAGGTAAACGCATCGGGATCTTTCGCGGAACAGCAGGTGAGCTTTCGTTCGTCAGCGCGCTCGATTCACAGGGCCTGAAGCCTTCTGACGTGAAGCTGATCAATCTCGATTTCGCAGCGGCCAGCGCGGCGTTAGCCGCTGGACAGATTGACGCTACCTGGGGCGGCAGCAATACGCTCTCGTTGCGGGATAAAGGGCTGGCGGACATTCCGCTGTCGAGCCGTGACCTGGGCGGTGCAGGCCAGCTCAGCGGCTTCCTGCTGGTGGATGAGAAATTTGCCAAAGGCAACGAGGATATTCTGCGCCGCTTAGTTAAAGTTCAACGAGAGGCGGCAAACTGGGCCAGCGATGCTAAAAATAAAGATGAATTTATTCAACTCTTAGCCACCCAGTCAGGCTACCCGGAAAATATATTACGCGTCGAATGGGACACATTACCGCCATTATCTGAGCGTCTTTCACCCGAATTAGATACCGCCTATGTGGATAAATTAAAACGCGCAGTAAAACTGGCCTATGAATCACGGCTTATTCGGCAACCTTTTGATGTCGATAAATGGCTGGATGATTCTTACCTGAAAGCCACCCAATAATTTATTTCCCCCAAATATTATAGCCCGCGTATTGCCGTGACATTCACGGCAATCGGCAGCTTATTGACTCCATTTGGAAGAAGCTATGTATTTTACAAAACAGCAGAAGTATTTAAAAAAACACCAGCGAAAAATAGCGTCAGGCATTTTAATGAGCTGCGTCTTAACACTCCCCGCGATAGCGCGGGCTGCCGACCCGCAAATCACAACGGATAGCCCATCACAACGGATAATACCAGCGACAGAGGCCGCAACCGCCGCTCCCGTCCAGTTGAAACGTGTGAAAGTGAACGCCCAGCGTGCGCCCGTTCAGCCGCCAACCACTCTGGCGTCAGTGATCGATGGCAAAACGCTTGAAGAAGAACGGATATATCGCTTTGAAGAGCTATCGCAGCTGGTGACAGGACTGGATGTCGATACGGTCGATGTGATGGACACCACCGTGACCATTCGCGGGATCGGCGACGGCGGTGAGAGCGGGACGAATATCGGTATGCCGGGCAGCGTAGGGCTGTTTGTCGATGGCGTTTACTTATCCCGCCCCGGCGTCATCTCTAATGACTTACTGGATATCGACAGCACCCGCGTATTGAAAGGCCCACAAGGGGCAGCCTACGGCTTTAACACCACCGGCGGCGCTATTGATATTCGCACCCGCAAACCGACCTTCACCCCTGAATATTCACTGGAGCAATCTTTCGGGCAGCGTGGCTATCTGCAATCCAAACTGATGGCGTCCGGGCCACTCAGCGACCACTGGGCAGGACGCATCAATCTGTCGCGCACGGAACGCGGTGGAAACGTCACGAATATCGAAAACGGCCATAAGCTGGGAGGCAGCACCAATAACGGCGTGCGCGGCCAGCTGCTTTATCAGCCTAATGACAGCTTTAGCCTCAGAATCACCGGCGACTACAGCGATTCCACTCAGCGTCCGGTCTCGGTGCTGGTGAGCGCAACCGACGATTTTCGCACCCGTGCGCAGCAGACTGGCCTCAAGGTCGTCGGCGGTCGCCAGGTCGCCATGGATGACGAGAATGTTATTCGTGTTGCGCAAGGCGGCGGCTCGGTAGAGGCCAATTGGAGGCTGAAAAACGGCTATAGCGTCAATTCGCTGTCGTCACTGCGCTATTTCCGCGTATTACCCAGCACGGCGGATAACTGGAACATTCCGCTCTATCACGACAGCGGCGCTGACGTGCGCGATCGCGTCTGGTCACAAAGTTTTTGGCTGGATTCGCCCAAAGGCAATACCTTCGATTATTCAGTGGGCGTCGATTACTGGGGAGAGAACCTTGATACCGAGGCAAACAGTCGCTACTACAACGACAACCGCGTACGGACATGGGTAGGAAATGGCTATCAGGGCATTAACGTTCAGCGCTTTGGCACGCTGGATGACACCGTTTATTCCATCTATGGCCGCGGAACCTGGCATGCCGCCGATAAACTGGATGTGATTGTCGGCCTGCGCCAGACCTATGAGAAAAAGGAGGGGACATTTGTTCGCAAAAACCGCGCCACCTTTGACTCTGGCCCGCTCTCGCAAACCAACCGCCTGCCCTCTGGCTCTATCAGCCTGAACTGGTTCGCGGCACCGAATGTCACTCCCTACGTCACGCTGGGCTACGGGGAAAAATCCGGCGGCCTGAACGTGTCCTCCGGTGCCGCACGACAGCTGGGCATCGATTCGCTGTACGTCGATCCCGAAAAAACCCGTTCGGCGGAACTGGGGGTCAAGACTCATTGGCTACAGCGCAAAGTGGAATGGAATACCGCGCTGTTCTGGAGCGTCGTCGAAGATTTCCAGAACAATGCCTATGACGAGGAAACAGATACCAGCTATCTGATTAACGCCGGAAAATTCCGTTCACGCGGCGGCGAAACCCAACTGACGCTGCGCCCCATTGACGGGTTGAGTATCAGCCTGGCCGGTACCGTTCTGGATGCCCGCTACCTGAATTTCCCTAACGCCCGCTGCCCGGCAGAAATCTCCGCCGTCTCATGTGATATGTCAGGAAAACGCGTCTTTAAATCCCCCACGCTGAGCTACAACACGCGCGTGCGCTATCAATGGGATACGCCGAATAATCTGCAAGCCTCGGTTTCCGGCCAATGGTCATGGCGAAGCTGGGCCTACGGCACGCTCGACGATTCCGAATACAACCGTATTCCAGCATATGGCGTCCTGAACCTGTCTAGCGGGCTGAGCGGCAAGCAAGGCGACAACCGCTGGAACGTCTCGCTGTGGGTAAAAAATGCGCTGGATAAAAACTACTACCGCTCCGTCAGAGGTTCCAGCGCCACAACGGGCGTGATTGGCGAACCGCGTATGGTCGGGATATCGGTCGGCTACGATTTCAAGGGCTAATGTCATGGACAAGATGACCTACTCACGCCGACGTTTCCTGCGCGACAGCACGCTGCTGGCGTTGTCGGCACCGTTCTGGAAATCTGCGCACGCCGCCGCGCCGCTTGCCGCGACCTCTGCCTACGCTGGCGAATCGGCACCGCAGGTCGGCCTGCGCTGGCTAGATGGGCAGCGGCCTCTCGCCTTCACTGGCGTGACCTGGGGCGTCGCCTGGCCGCAGGGGGCAATACGCAGCGACAGTGGTTTTCAGTTACATGATGCGCAACAGCGAGCTTATGACCTGCAAAGCTGGCCGCTGGCTCGCTGGCCGGACGGCTCGATTAAATGGTCGGCGCATGCGCTGGGCGGCGACATTCCGCCGGAAGACGGGCTAACGCTGCGGCCAACAGCCAAAGCAGAGAAACCATTGGCTTCCGGGATGGTCAGCGAGCATGACCACGGCTGGACGGTGGATACTGGCCGCATTCGCTGCGTGATTCCACGCTCCGGCTCTCTCCTGATCGAAGAAATCTGGCGGGATAATCGGCTGGCGTTAACCAACGGCAGGCTAGTGTTGCGCATGCAGCGAGGAGCGGAGACGGATAGCACGCTGACGCAGGACGCGTATCAGGGCATGATCGACACGGTCACGGTGGAGCAAAACGGGCCGCAGCGGACGGTGATTGCGCTACGCGGTACGCACCATGCACAGCAGCAGGGGCGGACGCACATCCCCTTTATTATCCGTATCTATAGCTATGCGAACACCGACTCGCTGCGTGTCCTACACACCCTGATTTATGACAACGATGACGACCTCGTTAGCCTAAAAGGACTTGGGCTGGCGTTTGATGTTCCGTTACAGGGGGAGTTGCACGATCGCCATGTCCGTTTCGTTTCCGATCAAGGCGGACTCTTTCGTGAGGCGGTACGCGGCCTGAGCGGGCTACGTCGCGATCCCGGCGCGGCCGTTATCGCGGCGCAGTTGGCGGGGCAAGCTACGCCGCCGATCGCGGATTTTTCACCGGAGGTCGGGAAAAGGCTGGATTATATTCCCGCGTTTGGCAGCTACCGCCTGACGCAGCACCATCCCGACGGTTTCCAGATACACAAACGCACCGCAACCGGACAGGGCTGGTTGCTGTCCGCCACCGGAGAACGGGCGGCGGGCGTCGGCTATCTGGGCACGCCGAAAGGCGGCGTGGCGTTCGGCATACGCCATTTCTGGCAGAGTTATCCGGCCTGTCTGGAAATCGACAATGCTCACACCGACGTGGCGACCGTCACGCTCTGGCTGTGGTCGCCGTGGGCGGAACCGATGGATATGCGTTTTTACCATGACGGATTGGGTCAGGATACCCATGACAAACAGCGCGAAGGGCTGGCGATCACCTACGAAGATTACGAACCGGGCTTCGGTTCGGCGGTCGGCGTGGCTCGCACCAGCGAACTGTTTATTGATGTACTACCCGCGACGCCAGACGCGGAAGATCTGGTGAATCGGGCGCGACGCATGCAACAACCGCCGTTGCTGGTGGCAGGGGCTCAGGATCTGCACCGCGCGCAGGCGTTTGGCCCACTGTGGGCCCCCGCCTCTTCCTCTTCTGCCACCGCGCCAGCCCGAATTCGGCTGGAGAAACAACTGGATGCGTATTTCGACGTCTACCAGCAGGAGGTCGAACAGCGCAAATGGTACGGTTTTTGGGATTTCGGCGACGTGATGCACACCTATGACAGCGACCGTCACGTCTGGCGCTACGATGTGGGTGGCTACGCGTGGGATAACTCGGAGCTCAGCACCGATCTGTGGCTCTGGTATTACTTTGTGCACAGCGGGCGCGCCGAGGCGTTTCGCATGGCAGAAGCCATGACGCGCCACACGGGCGAGGTGGACGTACACCATTTGGGACGCTTCAGTCCGCTGGGGTCGCGGCACAATGTCCGCCACTGGGGCGACAGTGCCAAACAGCTGCGTATTTCTACCGTTGCTAACCGCCGTTTTCTCTACTACCTCACCGCCGATGAGCGCATCGGTGAACTGATGGATGAACAGGTTGAGGCACTGCGTACACTCGGCACCGTCCTGCCCGGCCGCAAGATCGGCCAGACGCATCCCGATAACCCAAACCATATCAGTCTGGGTTTCGGCACCGACTGGGGTGCCGTCGCTGCCGCGTGGCTCACAGCGTGGGAACGCCATGGCGACCCATCGATGCGCGAACGCTTGCTCAACAGCATGCAGACGCTGGCCAGCCAGCCGCACGGTTTTTTCACTGGCAACGCCGCCATCGATCCCGACACCGGCCGCTTTCTTCCCGCGCCTGCGGATCAAGTAGAAATTTCACACCTGAGCGCGGTTTTCGGTCTGACGGAAATCTGTAGCGAGCTGGTTGAAGCGTTGCCTGACCCTGCGTTTACCCGCGCGTGGCTCGACTACTGCCGACTGTATAACGATCCCGTTGCGCTAAGCGCAGCCGTGGGTAAAACGGTGAAAAAGCTCAATCTGGCTCAGGGACATGCCCGACTGACTGCCTTTGTCGCACGACGGTTGAACGATCGTGCGCTGGCACAGCGCGCCTGGGCAGAGTTCACCACTGGCAGCGGCGGCATCGCTCATCCAACTCTCGAACAGCGGCGCTTAACACCTCCGACCGTTCTCTATCCGATCAATGAACCCGTGATCGATTCCACCATTGATAAACATTCCGGCAGCACCGCGGCCGCCAATCTGGCGACCAACGCCGTTGCCCAGTGGGGATTAACGGCCATCGCCCTGCTGGCCTTGCTGGATGACATTCCCTCTTCTTAATGCCGCCACCCGGCGGCACGCTACAGGACATCACCATGACTGACCCAGGCTGTACTGAAAACACGCTCCTCCTGTCACCGCAGGCAGACGACACACATGACATTATTGATTCGCCACACCGTTCAACGTTTATCTGGTCCACGGATTCAGCCGGTCAGCCGTTGCGCTGGCAAGTGGAGCAGGAAGATCCTGAGCGCACGGCGATCCAGACAACGCCAGAACAGCTGACGCTGGAAAGTGCCGCCGGGCTGACGATCTGGCTAGACACCCCACTATCTGGCACCTATCGCATCGCCTTCACGCGCGAGGTTTTAGTCGCGGATCGTCCCTACGACCGCGTATCCGACCTGAATCAATTCTGGGCCGCGCGCGACCTGCACCACCCGAACCTGTTTACCCGGTACGGCAAGCTCAACGAATATGACAGCCTGAATCTGTACTATGTCGGAATGGGCGGTAACTGGAACAGCACCACACGCTTTCGGTATTACGATGGTCACGGCGAGCGCCTGCTGCTCGGCGAATACACCGATGCCGCACACCTGCTGCGCCCTCATCATCGCTATCGCATCGTGATTGAGGTAGATCGGCGGGAAACGCGTTTTTGGGTCGACGATATACTCTATTTCCACGCCAGCTATCCGAATACGCCTGCCCCCGGCTATTTCGGCTTTCGGACGGTGTTATCGCGTCAGGAAATCAGCGAGTTCAGCATCACTCCGCTGTAAGCGCCGCTGGCGTACCGTGCAGGTCGCTGTCGACCTGCACAAACGTGTCGATCAGCTTGCGTGCCAACAGAGACAGACGGGCATCCGCCAGATAAATAATGCCGTAGTGGGTATAAAATTCGTCGGTGTTGTCGTCCAGGCCCGCAATCTTCAACATATGAATGCCGTGCCGATCGGGCTCGTTGAAATGGTTGGTTGTCCCGATGGCGTCCGAATGGCGTACCACATCCAGCAGACTGTAGCCATTCTCACACTCAATGCTGGTGCGAATATCCAGTTTACCGCTCAGTTGTACCAACGCACGGTGCAGGTTAGGCGGGCGGATCGTTGCCGCCAGCGGGTAGGAAAAGAACTGCTCGACGGTAATCTCTTCCTGCACCGCCAGCGGGTGCCCGCTGCGGCAGCAAAATCCCCAACGATGCTGGCTCAGCGGCTGTACCCGGTAGCGGGTATCGAATTCAAAGTTGCGCATATCCGCCACGATAAAATCCAGCTCTTCAGCCATCAACCGATGGCCCAGTGCCTGCCAGTTATCAACGCGAAAGACCATCCGCACCTTTGGGTAATGTCGCGAGAAGGTTCCGATCACCTGCGGCATAAGCCAGGCGGCAGGGGCCGGGCCACAGCCAAAATTCACTTCGCCCGCCTCTTTCTCATTGAACTGTTGGATATCGTTAAACAGATCGTGCGTCTGATTAATCAGGCGGCGCGCATGTTCCAGCACCACCAACCCTTTCGGCGTCGGCTCCAGCTGATTCATACGATCGATCAGGCGCGTGCCGATGGTCTGTTCCAACGACTGAATACTGCGGCTAAAGGCAGATTGGGAAAGCTTCATCGCCTGTGCTGCCGACGTAAAATTTCGATGTTCAATCAGAGCAATAAAGTGCCGCAGTTGGCGAAGATCGATGTTCATAGCAGCCATCGGCGTGTCATCAGGACGGAAGTAACGGGCAGGCTAGCAGGTCTAATCGTGCAGAAAAAATAATAAAACCGATGTTTATATGCTCACCAGTTATATATGTAGCGCGGTCTCTTACACATCAATCCAGAGGCATCGCGAGTTTTGCCGTTATCCGGCGTAAAAAATTATGCTGAGGAGATAGCGGGCTTAGGATGAGCCGCAGGGACGCGGCTCAAGCTTGCGCCACGTCGGACAAAAACGTCAGAGACGTTTTTGAACAGCACTCGTGCTGGCCCGAAGGGCGAGCCCCGTTTATGGGGCGAGTAAACGTGTCGCAAGCGGTCCGTTAAGCCAGATACCGACGAAGGCACCGCGTAGCGGCATAATTCGCGCCAAAAGCCAAGGGGTCACGGGGCGAGCGGCGCTTAAGCCGCCCCGTGTCGGGCGCATGCTACGAGGTAGCATGAAAATAACGACATTACCGCGCACGAAACTATCTCAACATCTGCATAAAAATGGACGAAGAGATAGAGCGTATCAACTCGTGGATCAGAACAGTTTTTTCGCTGTATCCAGCCAGTCGCCTTTGAAAGGACGCTTCATGTTCTCAATAGCATCAACGATGTCGTGGTGCACCATTTTCTCATTCTGGATACCGACACAGCGGCCGCCGTAGCCCTGCTGTAGCAGTTCAATCGAGTAGGCACCCATACGTGAAGCCAGAATACGGTCGTAGGCAACCGGCGAACCGCCGCGCTGAATGTGGCCGAGTACGGTCGCACGGGTTTCGCGCCCCGTTTCTTTTTCAATGTATTTCGCCAGTTCGTCGACGTCGCACACCAGTTCGGTGATCGCCACAATCGCGTGTTTCTTGCCTTTTTCGATGCCCGCTTTGATTTCGCAGACCAGATCTTCCGGGCTGAACGGCACTTCTGGCAGAACGATGAACTCACAGCCGCCGGCAATCGCCGCCGCCAGCGTCAGATCGCCGCAGTGGCGTCCCATGACTTCAACAATGGAAATACGCTGGTGTGAAGAGGAGGTATCGCGCAGGCGGTCAATCGCTTCCAGCACAGTTTCCAGCGCGGTAAAGTAGCCGATAGTGTAGTCCGTACCCGCAACGTCGTTATCGATCGTGCCGGGCAAGCCGATACAAGGGAAACCCATTTCGGTCAGACGCTTGGCACCCATATAGGAACCGTCACCGCCGATAACGACCAGCGCATCCAGACCGCGTTTCTTCATGTTCTCTACGCAGACCTGACGCACCGCTTCATCACGGAACTGTGGGAAACGCGCGGACCCCAGAAACGTACCGCCACGGTTAATCACATCCGATACGCTGTAGCGATCCAACTGCTCCATGCGATCTTCGTACAAGCCCTGATAACCATCATAAATGCCGTAAACTTCCAGCCCTTCCGTTAGTGCAGCGCGAACCACACCACGAATTGCCGCATTCATACCTGGTGCATCGCCACCGCTCGTCAACACTCCGATTCTTCTAATCATGACAACCTCTGGACTTGTAGATGTAATTTTGCAGGATTCTTCTATCGTAAATTCACCGCCACCGTGACACGGCAGCAACGCCTTATTCTTTTATTAGCATATTATAACAAACACCCGAAGCTGAATTGATTCAGGTCAGGCTAAATTGTGCATAAATTTTCATGGCCTATCACGTTTTTAACATAAAATGCTGAAACTCGGCCGACTATACCGTCAACCTGCCACGCTGATTTTCCGGCACAACGGAAACTGGATCCTGGTGGATAATAATATCGGCACCCGGAAACTGTTTAAGTAATGCCTGCTCCAGCTCGTCTGCAATTTGATGGGCCTGAACCAGCGGCAGTGCATCATCCATTTCCAGATGCAGTTGAATAAAGCGTGTTGGGCCAGAACGTCGGGTACGCAACGCATGTGCGCCGCGAATGCCCGGCCAGTTCACGATAACCTCAGCAATCGCACGGTGCTCGTCATCCGGCAGCGCCCGATCCAGCAACGACTGCACGGCGTCATACCCCATGCGCAACGCGCTATATAAAATATAGCCGCCGATACCCAGAGCAAACAGCGAGTCGGCGCGCGTAACGCCTTTCCAACTGAGCGCTAACGCCACCAGAATCGCGCCGTTCATCAACAGGTCGGACTGATAATGCAGCATATCCGCACGTACCGCCTGACTGTGCGTACGCTTCACGACCCAACGCTGGAACGATACCAGCAGCAGCGTGGCCACGAGCGCAATGAGTGTCACCCACACGCCCACTTCCGGCGCGTGCAGCGTCTGCGGTTCCAGCGAGTGTTGCAGCCCCGTCAGAATCAGGAACAACGCCGAACCAGAGATAAACATGCTCTGCGCCAGCGCGGCCAGCGATTCCGCCTTACCGTGGCCGAACGCATGTTCAGTATCCGCTGGCTGCAACGAGTAGCGTACCACCAGCAGGTTCACCAGCGACGCGGCGATATCCACCAGCGAATCAACCAGCGACGCCAGCAGGCTCACCGAACCAGTGTGCCACCAGGCAAACACTTTCATTATGAACAGCACCAGCGCCACGGCGGTTGCGCTCACTGCTGCCAGCGTCACCAGACGCGCATAGTGTGGATTCATCATGCCCTCACGTAACACGGATGCCCTTGCGAAAAAAGTGCTTGGGTAATGCCCTGCATTCAGCTCGTTAATGACGTTTTTAACACACGAGAATAGCGAACAAACGTCAAAATACAGCATACCGTCGCCAGCATCGCCATCGCCGCACCGATGAAGCCGATGTCAGGCAGGCCTAAATGGATAATAACCTGATTGCCCAGCAGCGCACCGCCGCCGATCCCAATGTTATAAATCCCTGAGTAGAGCGCCATCGCCACGTCGGTGGCATCCGATGCCAGCGTCAGCACCTTGACCTGCATCCCCAGGCTCAGCGCCATAATGGCGATGCCCCAGACGATACACAGCGTTGACAGGCTCCAGCCGCTAAATGACAACGGCAGCAGTAACAGCAAACATACCGCCAGAAACGCGAAAGAGACAATCAGAAAGCCCGCCGGATACTTACTGCTGTAACGGCTGAACAGCATGCTACCAATGATTCCGGCGCCGCCAAAAATCAGCAGCAATATGGTCGTGAAGTTCTCACTCAACAACGCCACTTTCTGGATAAACGGCTCAATATAACTGTAGGCGGTAAAATGCGCCGTCACGATCATAACGGTCAGGCCGTACACGCACAGCAACGCCGGGCGCTTAAGCAGGAGAGGCAAACTCTTCAATGAACCGGAATTGCTGCTCGGCAACACGGGCAACAGTTTCATCAGACCCAGCATAATCCCCGCAGCGATCAGGCCAATAAGGACAAACGTCACACGCCAGCCCAGATACTGCCCGACCACACGCCCCAGCGGTAACCCCAGCACCAGCGCCAGCGCCGTACCGGTCGCCAGCAAGCTTAATGCCTGCGCCTTTTTGTCCGCAGGTGCCAAACGTACCACCAGCGATGCCGTAATTGACCAGAACACCGCGTGAGCCAGCGCCACGCCGATACGAGCGATCACCAACACCCAATAATTCCAGGCCAGACCGGACAACACATTGCTGACGGCGAACAGAATAAAGATTTTGATCAGCAGGCTACGTCGTTCCATATCACTGGACATCAGCATGCAGGGCAGCGACATCAGCCCGACCACCCACGCGTAAATCGTAATGATCAGCCCAACCTGCGCGGCGCTCATGGAAAAGCTGGCGGCGATGTCTGACAGCAGCGCAACAGGGGCAAACTCAGCGGTGTTAAAAATAAATGCCGCCAGAGAAAGGCTGACGACGCGTAACCAGGCGGTCGAACGGGAAGAACGGGTCATGGTATTGATATCAAAAGTTAAAATAAAAGAATGCGCCCCCTGTCGTGGCAGAGGCTAACGCGATGGAGCAATGGTACAGGGAAAGTATGACATCGCCGTGTAATCGGCGAGCGGCCAAGGGTGTTTCAGCGTGCTTTTATGAGGATGTCAGCCAAAAGCCTGAAGACAGGTAAGGGAACATTCATGAGCATCATTTTTGGTGCTCATATTCTACGCTTTACCGCTCCCTTACGCTGTCTTTTTTCGTGCTCTTCTTAACTCAGTTTTTATCCTGTTCTCTGTCGGGAAAGCATGGATTGCTTCAAGAGATTTTGCGGTGTACTACGGGCTTTAACTATTGTGTTTATACAATAAAACCGCCTCATTGGGAGATCGTTAAGCCTGTTTCATACGTTCGCTAAGCGTTTCAACAATAAACGTATTCACTGAAATTTGACGTTCAGCGGCTGCAATGGTCAGTCGTTCTCCGAATGATTCAGGATAACGGAGAGTGAACGTTTTCACCTTCTCTTCACGTTCGTAAGGTTCAATGCCATTTTCCTGACAGTCTTCCAGATATTCACGTAGCGAAATTTCGCCCTCGTTTCTCAGCCCATTAATACTGTCGGCGACAAAATCACAGTAGCCAGATAAACCAATAAACTTACCGCGAAACATACCGATTTCCGGTACATAGCTGATAATGGCCGGTTGGCCGGAAACAACCATCGTATTTGGTGTGTTAAGTGTTTTAGTCATGGTTTTACTCCTATACTTTCCAACCATTCACGCAGGTTAACCAGTGCGCCTTTATCAGTATCCGGTGACGGGTGAGGACGATGGAATCGGGCGATACTCCCATTCAATAAAAATCGCACCCGTGACCCGCTACCTTCCTTAATTTCACCACCTAACGCAGTGATGAGTGACTCAACATTTGACCATTTAACACCTGAAAGCACGGGTGTCTTGAAAATTTGGCTCAGCGTTTCTCGCTGCTTTTTTCGTAGACTGGCTAGTTTTCCCTGCATTGCCGATTCCATGATGTCATTTTTTGAAGTCATTATAGACATCACTATTATGAAGTCAAATCATGAAGTCAATCACGTTATCGACGTTAAAAAAGGCAAAAAAAACCCTCCATCATGGAGGGCAAAAAGACAGGGATGGTGTCTATGGCAAGGAAAAACAGGGTGTGTACCTACTACACATTACTACTCGGACTGCACTACGTTTACTACAGACTACTTACTACACTAGCGCTACTACTCGGGATTGCTTGTCGTGCCTGGTGATGGCGCGGCCATCTGGTTAAACATGGATACCTGCTGCTGCATCTCTTTCATGCGTTGCTTATGCTTCAGCTCTAATATTTCTTTCTGCGCTGGCGTCAGCAGGTTATACATTTGGTTGCGCACTCGGGTCATCTGAATCTGACGCTCAATCTGCACACTCATCATTCGGGTTATCTGCGCTCGCACCGCCGCTTCATCAAATGTTTCTGCCGTCACCAACTTGTGCATGGCTTTAACATCTTCGGCATTAAACGCCGGTTTGTCCTGACGACTCTGGTGCATCAAATCACGCATTTGCTGGCGCTGTTGCTCAGTCAGCCTCACGCCATCGAACATACCTTGCTGGCCGGATACACCTTTTGTGGCGGAATCATCGATATGCCAGCCGCTCGCCGGGGCGTCTCCACTTTCTGCTGCAAAGGCGGTAAAAGTGCCTAACATAAGCAGTGAAGCAAGAGATAAGGTTGCGAACTGTTGCATCGATAACTCTCCAGAGCGGTACGTCATTTTGTGAATCAATGAGCAGGAGTCTACGCATCTTGCTGCAAACATGCGTCAGAGGATGTAAAACTACGTAAAGTCATGGAATAGCGCTAATCTATGTCGTATTTTGCCCTTGGAGGTAGAGAAAACATGAATAAAATTCTGCTGGTTGATGACGATAGAGAGCTAACGGCTTTACTGAAAGAGTTGCTCGAAATGGAAGGTTTTAACGTCGTTGTCGCCTACGACGGCGAGCAGGCGTTACAGGTATTAGATAGCTCCATCGACCTGTTATTACTGGATGTGATGATGCCGAAGAAAAACGGTATCGATACATTAAAAGAACTACGACAGCAGCATCAAACACCGGTCATTATGCTGACCGCCCGCGGCAGTGAATTAGACCGCGTTCTTGGTCTGGAGCTAGGTGCAGATGATTACCTGCCGAAGCCCTTTAACGACCGGGAACTGGTCGCGCGGATTCGCGCGATTCTCCGCCGTTCCAACTGGACCGATCAACAGCAGGCGGGTGATAACAGCGCGCCGACGCTGGAAGTCGATGGCCTGCGTCTGAACCCCGGACGGCAGGAAGCCAGCTTTGACGATATCGTGCTGGATCTGACAGGCACCGAGTTTACGCTGCTCTATCTGCTGGCACAGCGGCTGGGACAGGTGGTTTCCCGTGAGCATTTAAGTCAGGAAGTGTTGGGGAAACGGCTGACACCGTTTGACCGCGCGATCGATATGCATATCTCAAACCTGCGACGTAAATTGCCAGAACGCAAGGACGGTCTGCCCTGGTTTAAAACGCTGCGTGGACGAGGCTATCTGATGGTATCGGCTGCATGATCAACAGTTTGACCGCCCGTATTTTTGCCATTTTTTGGTTAACACTGGCGCTGGTTCTCATGCTGGTTCTGATGGTGCCCAAGCTGGACTCGCGCCAGCTTACTGCCCTGCTGGAAAACGAGCAGCGGCAGGGCATCATGCTGGAACAGCACATTGAAGCAGACCTTGCCAACACGCCCGCCAACGATCTGCGCTGGTGGCTACGGCTGTTCTGGGTGTTGGAGAAGTGGGCTCCGCCGGGACAGCGCCTTTTTCTGGTCACCAGTGAAGGCCGTATCTTCGGCGTAGAGAAACATGAAACCCCAATTGTGCGTAATTTTATCGGGCTGTCGGATAACGCCGATCACCCGCAAAAGAAAAATTACGGCCGCATTGAGCTTCTCGGCCCTTTTGCGATCCGCGATGGTGATGACAACTACCAGCTTTACCTGATTCGTCCTGCCAGCAGCCCACAGTCAGATTTCATCAGCCTGCTGTTCGATCGCCCTCTACTGCTGTTGATCTTCACCATGCTGATCAGTTCACCGCTGTTGCTGTGGCTCGCCTGGAGTTTGGCGAAACCCGCACGTAAGCTCAAACACGCGGCCGACGAAGTCGCTAAAGGCAACTTACGCCAGCACCCTGAGCTGGAATCCGGCCCACAGGAGTTTCAGGCGACGGGCGTCAGCTTTAACCAGATGGTCAGCGCACTGGAACGGATGGTCACCGCACAGCAACGTCTACTGTCGGATATCTCTCATGAGTTGCGCACGCCGTTGACGCGCTTGCAGCTGGCGACGGCGCTGTTGCGTCGGCGTCAGGGGGAAGGCAATGAGCTGAACCGCATCGAGACGGAAACGCAGCGGCTCGACAGCATGATTAACGATCTGCTGGTGCTCTCACGCAATCAGCACAAGAACGAGCTGACCCGTGAATTCCTGCGTGCCGATGAGCTGTGGGGTAACGTGCTGGACGATGCCGCTTTTGAAGCCGAGCAGATGGGGAAAACGCTGGAAGTACCTTATCCACCGGGGCCGTGGACGCTCTTTGGCAACCCTGCCTCGCTCGACAGTGCGCTGGAAAATATCGTGCGCAACGCGCTGCGCTATTCTCACAACCACATTGAAGTGGCCTTTTCAGTGGATAATCAGGGCATCACCATCAAAGTGGATGATGACGGCCCCGGCGTAAGCCCGGAAGATCGCGAACAGATTTTCCGCCCCTTCTATCGTACGGATGAAGCGCGCGATCGCGAATCCGGCGGCAGCGGCTTGGGCCTCGCGATTGTGGAAACCGCCATTACGCAGCACAAAGGCTGGGTAAAAGCGGAAGACAGCCCGCTGGGCGGGTTACGCCTGATCATCTGGCTACCGCTGCATCAGCGGTAAATCGGACAGGTTCTTTCCGCACCGCCGACGTTTTTTTCTAGCAGACCATACCTTCTCAGGTGCCCGACATGGGCACCTGTCATTTTCTGTTTATCTTCTCAAAGTTACACTGGATTGCGTTTTTTACGCGATTGCGTAGAGTGATCCCCACTCATGCCGAAAACAGGCAAGACCCGTGTTAAATGAAGGATACCAACCATGAAAGGAGTAACGCTGCTGGCTGGCGTACTGACCGCGTTAATGAGCAGTCAGGCATTCAGTTCCAGCGATGGAGTGTGCGGCTTTTCCGACTCAGAATGTGGCATGTCCGCCCTGCCTTACCTGCAACCGGGTAATGACACGCGTACGAATCTGATGTTGCTGCAAAGCCGTCTCCACGGAATTTCGCTTCCGTTACCCCATCCTTTACCCGATCAAACGCGTTCACGTATCGACCCTTTTACGGCCTACCGAGTCATGGGGATCGCGGCGACGGAAACGCCTCAGACGCCAGAGGCAGGAGAGGATGTCACGGCGGATGCGCCCTACCTCTCGACGCTCAACAAAGCGAAGCAACTGAATCTTCCGTTGTCCATTCAGAGCACGATCTCCACGTTTTCGCCTGATGACAACGAAGGACGGCATATTTCCAATGCGCTCTCCACGCTGGAAGCGTTTTTCGATGTCCTGTTGGCAGACAAACAGCTCACCGAGGAACAGCGCACGCTGCTGGCACATCAGCGGGTGAATCTCCTCAATCCGTTGTATACCAAAGAGGCGCTGAACGAGGGTCTTGCAAGCCTGCCGGACGAAGGACATGCCGGCGCACTTATGCAATATTTGTTCGCGGTTCTGGCGTTCTATCAGGGTCACTTTGATGAGGCGGAAAGCGGTTTTCAGGCGTTGGTATCATCACCACAGCCGTGGGTAGCGGAAACCTCGCGCTACATGTTGATTCGCGTGGCAATCAATAAAGCCATGGAAAACGCGCTTGATGAATACAACATGTTCGATGCCAGTAAAGCCGATAAGGCCGCCGCTCAGCTAGCCGTTCAGCATATTGATGACTACCTGAAGCAGTATCCCGAGGGGCAATACGTCGATTCCGCTAACGGACTGTATCGCCGCGCATACTGGATCATGAATGATACGAATGCTCTGGCGAAAACGTACCAACACGAACTGGACGGCACCGCCGACATCGAAGACCTCCTTGAATTGAACGATGAGATCGACAATAAGCTGCTGGAAAATCGGCAGTTCACCAGTGCGCCCGGCAGCGCACCGTTGACGATGGTGCAAGATATCAAGCGCTTGCGTTCGGATGAAGGCTGGCTGGCATTACCCGCCTTATCCGCCGACGAACTGGCCGCGCAGAAACCGCTGTTTGAGCAAGACAACATGCAGGACGCGTTCAACTACCTTCAAGCCGCCCAGCTGTTTTATGGTCAAAAAGATTACGCCGCCGTGGTTAACAGCGTTCCCGCTACGCAGGAAAACGATCTGACCGATACCGTGCGTTTTAGTCTGCAAGTATTACGCGGTCGGGCGCTGGTACGTCTGGAGCGCTGGGATGAGGCAGAAGCGCACTGGCGCCAGCTGTTAACGCGCAAGATGGGGTACACGCAAAATCAGTTCCTGCAACTAGCACTGGCGGAAACGCTGGTCAAGGCAGGCCATCCCGAGCGAATTTTTACCGCTGATAGCCCGGTGAAAAACCTGCGCTTCCGTTCTGCCGTGCTGAAGATTAGCGCCAACGCCGATTTGCTCCGTCAGCAAACGGGCGCGCAGCAGAGCCATGAGGAGCGGGCCATTGCGCTACATACGCTGTTAACCAAATCACTGACTCACGGCGATTACGCCAGCTATCTCAAGGATGTTCAGTTGCGAAAAGACATCGCACCACTGGTCAGCAGCGAAAATCAAAGCTGGAATCAGGAAGATCTGACGGCATTTGACTGGGATGGCAGCGACACCGAAGAAGACTATCAGTGTCCGGCGCTGAACGACGTGGTCACAACATTGAACCAACGCCCCAATGACGCGCGTGCGATTAACTGCCTTGGCGAGTTCTTCCTGCGCACCAATAACAGCGTGGGCTTCGACTGGGGTGAAGGCAGCATGTTGAGCGGGCTCACCAACGCGCCAACGCAATTCGTCGGCACTGAATATAACCGTCTGGATGGTTATATGAAGGTGATTGCCGATCCGAAAGCGCCACCGGAAGATAAAACCTATGCCCTGTATCGCGCGGTCTACTGCTATGCGCCGAGCGGCTATAACGACTGTGGTCCACAGGAAATCAGCAAGGCAACCCGCAAAGCCTGGTTTACTCAACTGAAAACCAAATACAAAGGCAGCGTGTGGGCAGACAAGCTCGATTATTACTGGTAACGCCGTCAATCGTGCTGGCCTGCATAGTCTCATTCTGTACGCAGGCCACTTCCGTTAACGCAGCACCTTCAACCGTCAACGCGGCGAACGCCACCGTCGATGCGACACGCTATCAGGATTTCTGGCTGTGGGCAGCGGTAAAGCCGCAGCCCATCCTGCATCAGGCACAGACGCTGTACTTGCATCAGGGAGAAGTGGCTCGCCGTCAGGGCAAGGTCGTTTTCCTGCGTCAGGGAATTCCGCCCAGCCAGCTGCGCGTTAACCGCGTCTGGCTGGCTTTCCGCATGACCACGCTGGAGCTCTCCGATCGCCATTTGAACCGGATGCTAAAGCTACGGGAAAAGTGGCAGCGCCACGGTAATCAGATTGTCGGGATTCAGATTGATTTTGACGCGAAAAGCTATCAATTGGCTGGCTATGTCGCGTTTCTGACACAGCTGCGTGAGCGTTTACCCGAAGATTGTCAGCTCAGTATTACGGGGCTGCTCGACTGGTCGAAAACTGGAGATGTGTCGGCGTTGAACCGCTTACAGGGCAAGCTGGATGAAGTGGTGGTGCAAACCTATCAGGGGCGCAGCACCATTACCAACTACGCCGAGTACCTACCCGCGCTGATGAAGCTGACCCTGCCTTTCCGGGTAGGACTGGTACAAAACGGCAAGTGGGAACCGCAGTGGCAGCAGCGCCTTGCCACGTCACCGTATTATCGCGGGGAAGTGGTCTTTCTGGTGAATCCGCCACTGAAAAAAACCGCCACCGGCAGGCTGTAGCACGCTGTGGCTACAGGCAACCGCCGAAGCCATTTTGCCGCCAGGCTTCATAGCTGATGATCGCCACCGCATTGGACAGATTCAGGCTACGGTTATTAGATTGCATGGGAATGCGGATACGGAAATCTGGCTCGAAGCCATTGCGAATCTCATCCGGCAGACCGGACGTTTCCGATCCAAACAGCAAGACATCACCTGGCTGGTAGCTCGGCTGATCATAAGGACGGCTGCCTTTGGTGGTACAGGCAAAGATGCGCTTACCCGGAACAGCGGCCAGAAAATCCTGATAGTTTTTATGACGGCTGACGTTCGCCAGATCGTGATAATCCAGCCCCGCACGGCGTAGTTTTTTCTCTTCAAAATCAAACCCCAGCGGTTCAATCAAATGAAGCGTACAGCCGTTGTTGGCCGCCAGTCGAATAATATTGCCGGTGTTTGGTGCAATTTGAGGCTCATAGAGCGTGATATGAAACATGAGATAACGTCAACCACGAAGGAAAATTCCGCCGCAGTATAACGCATTCCAACAGGGCAACCCAAAACCTGTGCGCATAGGATTGCGGATTACTCTGCACGACGTTTTCACCCACAGCGATTACACTTGATCTTACGGAAAAAGGCGTTCGAACAGCGATAATGGATAGATCGTAAAGACGCTGTACTCTTCTATCTCATTATCGCTGTTTGCGTTTCACAAATGGCTTATCGACAGGCCGAAGGCTTGTGTGGAGGTTTAATGAAACACCCTAAGACATTATTGGCCTGTGCTGTGCTGCTCGGCCTGCCGCTTCTGGCAAGCGCTAACACGCCGCAAGCACCCACGCAACAGCAGCAGTTTGAGAGCGGCATCAGCAGCCAGAAACAGTTGCAGCAGAATATGCAACAGAGCCAGAAATTGCAGCAACAGCAGTTGAATCAGCAGCTCCAGCAGCGTAACCAACAGTTGAATCAACAACGTCAGCAGCAGCTACAGAAAGATTTAGAGCGATCGCAGAGAACCACGCCGCCGCCGCCAATTCAACAGAATCCTTGATCAACGGGTCTGCTCTTTTGGTTTTTTATTATCTTACGCGCGTAAAGAATTACGCTGAGGTGGGCATGACCGTCGGATGAGCGGTATGGACACCGCGAAAGCCTGTGCCGCGCCGGGAGCGCGTCACAGGCGGTCCGGGTAGCGGGCATGAGCACCGAAGGTACCGCAAAGCGGCGTGATTCCCCGCGAAAAGCCGGGGGTCACGGGGCGGCGGCGATTGAGTCGCACCGTGTCGGGCGCGTGCGACAACGGTTGCAGAAAACCACGAGAGCAAACGCGCACGAAACATTACATAACACTAACAGAGTGCCTAACCACAGGCTTCCTCAGCCAAGCGTGGCTGACTATAACCGCACACCCATCAGCGTCAGAATCAACGGCGTGGTTAATGCCGCCATCGCCGTTGATAGCAGCAGGCTTGATGCCACCGGGCCGCCCAGCACATCGAACTGGCGTGACATCAGATAGACGTTGACGCCTACCGCCATCGACCCCAGCAGCACAACCGCACGCGTTTCCATTTCCGGCAGGCCAAGCGCAATAGCAATCCCCCAGATCACCAGCGGCTGTACCAGCAGCTTGATCGTGCAAATCGCCGTGCTGATCTGCCAGCCGTCGCGCACGCGGTATTCCGCCAGCCCCATTCCCAAAGCCACCAGCGACAGCGGCGCGGCAATCTGCCCCAGCATGGAAAGCGGCTGATCGACATACGACGGCAGCGGCAGGCCGGTCAGGCTGAACGCCGTACCGGACAGAATGCCGATAATCAGCGGATTCTTCAGCACGCCCAGCGCGGTTTTAGTAAAGCCTTGTAGCGACAGTGCCCCGTTACGCGCCCATTCCACCGACACCGTCACCAGCGTCCACAGAATAAGCCCGTTAAACACCACCACCAGCGCAACCGACGGAATAGCCTCTTCGCCCAGCATCAGCGTGGCAATCGGCAGCCCCAGCATCACGTTATTGGAAAAGATACCGCTCAGCGCAAACAGCGAGCCAGAGACACCATCGAGATGAAAGATCTTGCGCGCCACGATGCGGCCTAAAACAAACACCAGCAGGCAGCCGCCAAAAAAGGCGATCAGCAGTCGGGCATCCACCACCGGACGTTTGGAAAAATCCGACATCAGACGGAACAACATGGCAGGCATGGCGACGGAGAAGACAAAACGTGTCATGCCGTCGGTCACGGTGGTCGGCCATTTACCGTAGCGAATCAGGCTATAGCCGAGCGCGATAAGAACAAAGAGGGGTAACGACAGAAAAATCTGGTGCCAAAGCGAAACAATAAATGCGGGCATGACGCCACTTCCTTATTACCGGCACCAAGTCAGAAAGATAATCCCCGCAAGCAAAGATCATGCGGCAATTGGCGAATGCTGGTCACTTAATCATGAGTATGGATTTAGGGGAAACACGGTGATGAGGTTCCCGCAGGGATGCCTCACACCGTGGTAGCCCCGGTATCTCGATCCTTAAACGATCGACATTCGACGATGAGCAGACCTCAGCCGGTCGCGAAATTTGCCCCGATTAAATCTATCCGGTCAGTACAGATACAGTCAACGCCCCAATCCAGCAAAGTTTGCGCGCGATCAGGTTGGTTGACGGTATAAACCAGAATGCGCAAACCCGCAGCTTTCAGCGCCGCGACGCGTTCTGCCGTCAGCAGTTTGTGATTCAGGTGGATGGACACACAACCCAGACGCTGTATTAACGCCAGCCAGTCCTCTTCCCACTCATCCAGCAGCAGCCCGCGCGGCAGTTCCGGCACCGCTTCTTGCGCCGCTTCCAGGGCTTCGATAGAGAACGATGACAGCAGCGGTGCAACCGGATGATCGGCCCACAGTTGGCGCGCCGCCAGCGCAATCACCCGTCCGGTTTCTGTTTCATATCCGGTAGTGGGTTTAATCTCGATATTGGCTGCCATGCCATACTGCACGCAGCGTTTTGCCACTTCCGATAGCAGCGGCAGGCGTTCACCAACAAATTTATGACCGTACCAGCCGCCGACATCCAGCCCGACCAGCTTGTCCCACGGCAGTTCTCCTGCAATGCCCCAGCCGTTGCTGGTGCGCTCAAGCGTATCGTCGTGTAGGAGGAAAATCTGGCCGTCCTGCGACAGCTTGGCGTCAAATTCGATCATCTTGTGACCGAGGCTAGCACCGACATCAATCGCCGCCAGCGTGTTTTCCGGTGCCAGTGAACCGCCGCCGCGATGGGCGACAATGCTCGGGTAAGGCCAGATTGTTTCCATTATTCCATCCGTAATCCGCTTTGCGAATCAAACAGGTGCCATGATGACGTCGGTAAATGCAGCCAGAGCGTCGAACCGATATCGGGGCAGTGCTCATAAGAGAGCCGCACAATTACGTTCTGCCCGCCCCACTTGCCGTGCGCTAAATTGTCCGCACCCAGCAGTTCGAGTGTTGAAATCTGTAACGGGATACCGCCGGTTTCGCGCGTCGCCAGCTGAATATGCTCTGGTCGTACCCCCAGCGTCAATGCTTTACCACTCCACTGCGGCTTCGGCTCAGGCAGCGCCAGAGCGATGTCGCCACCGATTTCAAAACGGCAGCCGTCATCGCTAATGCGACCCGACCACAGATTCATGGCCGGCGAGCCAATAAAACTGGCTACAAACAGCGATGCCGGACGGCGATAAATCTCCGCCGGTGCGCCGATTTGTTCGGCGATCCCTTTGTTCATGACGATGACGCGCTGCGCCAGCGTCATCGCTTCAACCTGATCGTGCGTGACGTACAGGCTGGTGGTTTTCAGGCGCTGGTGCAGCTGTTGCAATTCCAGCCGCATCTGTACACGCAGTTTGGCATCCAGATTCGACAGCGGTTCGTCGAACAGGAACACAGCCGGTTCACGTACAATCGCCCGCCCCATCGCCACGCGCTGACGCTGCCCACCTGATAGCTCACGCGGTTTGCGTTGCAGCAGCGGCATCAGCTCCAGAATTCGCGCCGCATCTTCCACGCGCTCACGAATCTGCACCTTGCCGAAGCCACGGATTTTCAGGCCGTAAGCCATATTGTCAAACACGTTCATATGGGGATAAAGCGCATAGTTCTGGAACACCATCGCAATACCGCGATCTTTCGGTTCCAGATTGGTGACCCGCTGGTTATCAATATAGATATCACCGCTGGTGGTGCGTTCAAGGCCTGCCACCATGCGCAGCAGCGTCGATTTACCGCAGCCTGACGGTCCGACCATCACCACGAACTCGCCGTCAGCGACATCCAGGTCGATGGGTTGGATAATCTGTGTTTTGCCATCGTAAGACTTGGTGACGGCCTGAAGTTTTAAACATGCCATAAGTGTTTCCGAAATTCGTCTTGATTTATTTTTCGCTGTCGACCAGACCGCGAACGAACCAGCGCTGCATCAGTAGCACGACCAGCAGCGGCGGCAGCATGGTCAACAGCATGGCAGCCATTACCTGATTCCACTGGGTCGCCCCATCACCGGAGGCAATCATGCTTTTAATCCCGGCGACCGCAGTCCCCAGATTGGCATCGCTGACTATCAGCAGCGGCCACAGGTACTGGTTCCAGCCGTAGATGAACGTGATCACAAACAGCGCCGCCAGATTGGTCTTCGACAGCGGCAACACCATGTCGAAGAAGAAACGCATCGGGCTGGCGCCGTCGATACGCGCCGCTTCCATCAGCTCATCCGGCAGCGTCATAAAGAACTGGCGAAACAGGAAGGTCGCAGTCGCCGAAGCCATCAGCGGCAGCGTTAAACCGGTGTAGCTGTCCATCATGTCCAGCCGCGCGATCACTTCCACCGTCGGGAAAATACGCACTTCCACCGGCAGCATCAGCGTCAGGAAAATCATCCAGAAGAACAGGTTGCGCAGCGGAAAACGGAAATAGACGATGGCGTAAGCGGACAGGATCGATACGGTAATTTTGCCCACCGTAATCGCCAGTGCCATTACGAAGCTGTTAAGCAGCATCAGTCCGAACGGCGTGGTGTTGTTGCCCGCACCGTGCAGCCAGATATAACGCAGGTTTTCCCACAGGTGAGAACCGGGGATGAGCGTCATGGGAGCCTGAAAGACTTCCTGGTTATCCAACGTGGCGGCCACAAACCCCACGTACAGCGGAAACAGTACGGCAAGGATGCCGACGATCAGCATGGCGTGGCTGAAAATATCTAACCCGCGACGATTCTCAATCATTGGCCGTTGACCTTAGTAGATTCACCTTCATTGATAGTTCACCTTCCGTTCAACAAAACGGAACTGAATAATGGTCAGCCCGATAACCAGCATCATCAGTACCACCGACTGCGCTGCCGAACTGGACAGATCCAGCCCTGCAAAGCCTTCACGATAAATTTTGTAGATCAGCGTGGTCGTCGACTGCACCGGCCCACCGGCCGTCGCGGCATCGATAATCGGGAAGGTATCGAAAAAGGCGTACACCAAATTGACCACCAGCAGGAAGAAGCTCACCGGAGAAATCATCGGCAGCACCAAATTGAAGAAGCGCCGCACGGGCCCTGCGCCATCAATCGCGCCCGCTTCCACCAGCGAACGGGGGATCGATTGCAGCGCCGCGAGGAAGAACAGGAAGTTATAGCTAATCTGCTTCCAGACTGACGCCAGTACCACCAAAAACATCGCCTGACCGCTGTGCTGCGCGTGGTTCCACGTATAGCCCATCAGCCCGAGAAAATGGGTAATCAGCCCCAGACCGGGGTTAAACAGGAACATCCACAGTACGGCCGCAACGGCAGGTGCCACGGCATACGGCAGGATGATCAACGTCTGGTACAGGCGGCTGGCACGGATCACATAGTCCACCAGCGCAGCCAGAAAGAGTGAAATCAGCATGCCAAACCCGGCTACCAGAAAGCTGAATATCAGCGTGGTGTAAAACGAATCGAGGTAGTAGGGGTTATTGAACAGCTGCCTGAAGTTTTCCATGCCGACAAATTCGCTGGATAACCCAAACGGATCGAGATTCTGCACCGAATACCACAGCGCCTGGCCAGCAGGCCAGATAAAGAAAATTACGGTAATCAGCAGTTGGGGCAACACCAGCACGTAGGGCAACCAGCTGCTGCGAAAAACGGGGCGGGATGATGTCATGCGGTAACTCATTGCAAACAGAAAAGAAACAGGCCGATTCCCTTCGGCCCGGTATTGCTCAACAGAAGCGTATTACTTCGTCGATTGCTCAAAGCGACGCAGCAGCGCGTTACCGCGTTCTACTGCGCTATCCAACGCCTGTTGAGGCGTCTTCTTACCTGTCCATACGCTTTCTAATTCTTCATCCACAACGGTACGAATTTGTGGCATGTTGCCCAAACGCAGACCTTTGGTGAACGGCAACGGTGGCTTGTTCAGCATCTGACGCGTAGCAATATCCGCACCTGGGTTTTTCTCGTAGAAGCCCTGCTTCTGCGTCAGCTCATACGCCGCAGTAGTGATTGGCAGATAACCGGTTTTCTGGTGCCATTCAGCGGCATTTTCCGGCTCGGCCAGGAACTTCATAAACTCAGCGACGCCTTTGTAGGTCGCGGCATCTTTACCGCCCATCACCCACAGGCTGGCACCACCGATAATGGCGTTCTGCGGTGCACCTTTCGCATCGGCGTCATACGGCATCATACCAACGCCGTAGTTGAACTTGGCGTGTTCCCGAATGTTCGCCAGAGAACCAGAAGAAGCCGTCGTGATGGCGCAGTCGCCGTTGTAGAATTTCTCGGTCGGCTCATCTTTACGCCCGAAATAGGTGAAGTCACCCTTCTTGTTCATGTCCTGCAACAGCTGGATGTGCTTAACCTGCGTCGGCTTGTTGAATTCCAGTACGGCATCGGTGCCGTCAAAGCCGTTATTCTTGCTCGCAACCGGCAGACCGTGCCAGGCGCTGAAGTTTTCAATCTGAATCCAGCCCTGCCAGCCGCTGGCGTAGCCGCACTTCATCCCGGCTGCACGCAGTTTGGCGGTATACTCAGCCATTTGCTGCCAGGTTTTCGGTGGCTGTTCTGGATCTAAACCCGCCTTCTTGAAGGCATCTTTGTTGTAGTACAGCACCGGAGTAGAGCTGTTAAACGGCTGCGACAGCAGGTGGCCGCTCTTCGCATCGGTGTAATAACCAGAGACAGTCGGCACAAACACCGACTCATCGAAATTAATGCCTGACTCTTTGAAGACTTCATAGACAGGTTTGATGGCTTTGCTTGCCATCATGGTGGCCGTACCGACTTCATAGACCTGCAAAATGGCGGGCGCATTCCCCGCGCGGTAGGCCGCAATCCCGGCAGCCAGATTCTGCTCGTAGTTGCCTTTGTAGACCGGCACAATTTTTACATCGCTGTGTGCTTGGTTAAAACGGTCAGCCAGAGAATTCACTTCTTTCCCTAGCTCGCCTTCCATAGAGTGCCAGAAAGGAATTTCTGTCGCGGCCTGCGCACTGGCGCTCATCAGCGCTAATGCCACACACGCCGCGGCGGTGCGAATAGCATGTGTTTTACGAATTGTGTTGTTGAACATGCCTGTCTCCTGCAATCAATTAAATGCGCCATCATCACGGCGTTTTTTATGCGAAGGTAAACATGACATGAGCGCATGACAGAAAAATAACTGGAAGATGACGGGAAAGTGACAGAGGGAGGGCTGGCATAAGTAAAGAATTCACTTATGCTACAGGAAATAAATTTTACAGGTTTTCACTAAACATGGACGACAATCGGCGTAAGAAGTGAAATAACGGCATGAAACCATAAGGTTCTATTAAACACTCTGGATACCCTACTCAGGGCTATTTTCGAATAACATCAACGATAACGGTTTTAGGATCGTTGATGATTCCTATATGTATCGTTTTATCTGAATCCTTCGAATTCCAATACTCACCCGTCGTGTCTGTGTAGCTCAGCGTAAAACCGAGCGACGCTAGATAGCCGCGTATGCTTGTCGCGTCATTGGTGTTTTGAAACGTAATATTGCTGACTTCCAACGCAGGGCCATCAACCGTGGCATAGCCAAAATCATAGATAGAAGAAATACGCGGGCAATTTTTAATGATCTCGTCCGTCAGCATTCCATATCGTCGAGTGTCCTGCTCCGTATAACGAGAACTCCCTTCCGTCAGAATGACCATTGCAGGCCAATAATAGATAAGCGGCAAGGCAATTAGGATCAATATACTCAGCAGTATGCTTATTCTTCTTTCCATATCTCTAAAACATTCGCTGGGAGAAAGTCGTGGAATCTGCATAAAAAAGTCGTCAGCAAGTTCCAGCTTCCATAGTAACGAAAGCTGGAATCACTAGCTTATTTACACATCCGATTCGATAACAGGCAACAACGCCAGACAACCATGGGCACTTTTCACTGTCACGTTTTGACACGCTTCAAAGCCAGCTTCATGCGCCCATATGCCGCAAAGGATAATCTTAAGAAAGCCTCCACCATTCGCGCATGCAAGCCTCCCCTTCTGGGCAATGCTTGCACGTCCCCGATAGACAGCCCTCTTTTTCTTCTTGAATACGCACGGCTTTCCCCATCATCTCCAGGCGGTGGAGCATAGCGTCGATCAGATGTTGGGACGTATATAGCGCAGCACTGATTTGGCGCGAATCCATGCGCCCCTGCAATGCCAACAAATCGCGAACCTGAATCAGTGATGCCATGCTGTTACACCTTAGTGGCAGTCGCCCGCTGTTCTGTTTCCACAGCACTGTTCAACGGTTTTACGTGTGGACAGCAGGTTAACATCAACGCGGCTGCGCGCACGACGTAGCCCACCGATAACCAACACATTAAACAGAACGACGGCAAGGATACACGTCAGGCTGTAAACCGGATGCTGAGTAAACGTGGCAAGCTGATAGAATATCGTCGCCAGTGAGTAGGCGGTGTTCAGCCCCCAAAGGATTGAGAAGCCCATCCAACCACGGCTCGATTCGCGAGCCATTGCTCCCATGACCGAAATACAGGGGATATAGAGCAACACAAATATCAGATAACTGTAAGCGGCGGCTGCACTGCCAAATTTCTGGCTCATTATCCCCATCGCTCCCATTTCCATTTCCCCATCCCCCTTACTGGCTTCAATAGGGTTGGCAAGCACGCTTAAACTAAAGGTATTCTTCAGGTTGTTCCCTGTCTCTTCCACGGCACCGATCAGCTCATCCGTCAGGCTAAAACTGGCTGGGTCGAATGTCTCTTTCTTGATGCTTTCAGCGGTGTAGAGCGTATTTAACGTACCCACTACAACCTCTTTAGCCATCGCGCCTGTAAAGAGCCCCACGGTTGCCTGCCAATGGTTCGGCTGAATGCCAATAGGTTCCAACAAGGGTGTGAAGACATGGCTCACGGAAGCCAACGCAGAGTCATTGATGTTATCAACGACCTGTCCGTTCAGCGAGAAGCTGTTTAGTCCGCTCAGAAAGATACTAACGACGATAATGACCTTACCAGCGCGTAGCACAAACCCTTTTAGGCGCTGCCACGTCTGGAGTATCAGGCTCTTCACATGTGGCGCGTGGTATACCGGCAGCTCCATCACGAACGGCGTTGCTTCACCACGCATAATGGTGTGCTTCAGCATGAGACCGGTCAGGATTGCCATCACAATCCCCAGCACATAGAGCGAGAATACGACCAGTGCCCCCTGCTGCCCGAAGAAGGCGGCAGAAAATACGGCGAAGATCGCCAACCGTGCGCCGCAGGACATAAACGGAGCCATCATGATGGTCATCAGACGTTCACGCGGCGCATCCAGAGTACGAGCTCCCATGACCGACGGCACGTTACAGCCAAAGCCGACAATCAGTGGCACGAACGATTTTCCCGGTAGCCCGAGCGACTGCATCAGGCGATCCATAACGAACGCTGCACGCGCCATGTAGCCGGAGTCTTCCAGAAATGACAGAAACAGATACATCATGCCGATTTGCGGCACCAATGGCATCACGGTGTTAATCCCGCCACCTAACCCCTGAGAAAGGAAGATAGTCAGCCAGTCCGGGAAATGCAGTGTATACCCAAGCCACTGAATACCATGAATAAAGAGTGCAACCGAACCTGCATCGAAAATGGGTTGCAGTGCCCCGCCAATGTTAATAGCAAGCAGGAACATCAGGTACATGACGAACAGGAAGATTGGCAGCCCCAGCACACGGTTAAGGACGATGCGATCCACCGCTGCCGTGAAACGGCTGGGCTCTGCCGTCAGGGTGTTACTGACCGATTCACAAATGGCGGCGATCGTCTGATAACGCGCATCCACAATGTGCAAGGCGGGATCGTCCATCTCTTTTTGCAGGTTTGCCAGTGAACTATCCAACTGTTCGGCGGCCTCACCTGCATAGGCGCGGCTATATATATCACCTTCCAGCATTTGCAGGCCGAGCCAGCGACGTTGATGTAACGGCATGTCCGCCGCCATTGCCTGTGCCAACACATCGGCTTCGCGGAGCAACGATTGAGCATAACGCACCCGCACCACACTCTCGTTTTCATGATGGCGATCAATCGCCATTTTCAGCGCCTCGATACCGCGTGCGCGCGTGGAAACCAGAGGGATCACCGGACAACCCAGGCGTGCAGACAGCGCATCAATATCAATATGTATCTTCTGTTTTTCCGCGATATCCAGCATATTCAATGCAACGATACAAGGAACACCCAGTTCCAGTAGCTGCAACGAAAGATACAGATTGCGTTCCAGATTAGACGCATCCACCACGTTAATGAGCAAATCCGCATCACCACTGAGGATGTAATGGCAGGCAATCTGCTCATCCAACGACGTTTGCGATGAGATGGTAGTTAATGAGTAGGTGCCGGGCAAATCCACCAGCGTCACTTGACTGTCCGCTGTGGTGAAAAAGCCTTCCTTGCGTTCAACCGTTACCCCAGCCCAGTTCCCCACTCGCTGACGAGCACCCGTTAACTGATTGAATAATGTCGTTTTCCCCGAATTAGGGTTGCCAATCAAACCAATGGTCATTTTCTTCATATAACACCATTCTCTGTAGCGATAAGGCGATTAGCGTGAAACGGCTTCCAGCTCTAATAGCGCCAGATCTTTCTTGCGTAAAACCAGATTGACTCGACGAGTTTCGATATGGAGGGGATCGCCCAATGGTGCAACGCGGATTACATTAAAAGATGAGCCAGGCAGCATACCGAGTGAAAGCAGTTTCTGACGATAAGCCGGACTGATCTCACGAGAAAATCCGGTAATTTTCCACGTACTATCAGGGAATAATTGCATAAGGCCTACTTACTTGGTCATTGGTTTATTCATCACAACTCGCAGGAAGGGACACAAACCAAATTGCTCGCCAACACAGAGCACATCACCAGTTAGTAAGGGTAGCGATAATGAGAATGGTTTGTACCATTACTCATTAGATATCGAACGGAGAAGGGTTTAAATAGTGATTCAAATCATCCTTGATGTGGCTCAATAATCAGCGCTATTTTCTCACCCCGCCACCAGCACCTCGACCCCCATTTTGTTCAAGGCGTCTTTGGCGGCGGCGGGCAGGCCGTCGTCGGTGATGATGCTGTCGAATACGCTGAGCGGCGTGGCGAGGTGGGTGGCGATGCGGCCGTATTTTGAGGTGTCACACAGCAGTACGCACTTGCTGCTAGCCTCTACCGCCGCGCGTTTTACGACCACTTTGTCTTCATTCGGCGTGGACAGCCCACGCAGGCTCCACGAAGAAGCAGAGATAAAGGCGATATCGATAAACAGGTTGCGCAGCGCTTGTGCGACAGCTTCCCCAATGCAGGATCGGTTTTCCCGACACAGCGTGCCGCCGGTGTGGATCATGCGGCACTGGCTGGACTCAATCAGAAAGGCCGCGATCGCAAAGTCGTTAGTGACAATCAGCAGATCGTCGCGCTCGGCGAGTTCGCGCGCCAGCGATAGCGTGGTAGTACCTGCATCCAGATAAATGCAGCTATTGAACGGAATATGCTGCGCCGCCAGTTTGCCCATCGCCGCTTTCTGCTGGCTGAACATTACCGATTTATCTTGGTGCGACGGCTCAATCGCCAGGCGTTCGGGCGAGCGCACGCCGCCGGAGACGCTCAGCAGCAAGCCGTCCTGCTCCAGCTTTTGCACATCGCGCCGCACCGTCATGTGCGACACGCCCAGCCGCTCGGTCAGTTCGTTAATGCTTACCGCGCCGCGTTCGGCGATCAGCGCCAGAATCTGTTGATGACGTTCTACTGGAATCACGCTGTCCGTTCCCTGTTTGATAGTGCTGGTCTGATAAATCAGGTTTGATAAAGATTGTGAGAGATACCCCATTTGATGACGATAATTATCATAAATTCACGTCATAAACTACGCCAGACATGACTGCGTTCATCGTCACGTAACGCCAAAATAGACATAATCACATGATATATAAAGATAATTAAGGGTATCTCTTTCCCAACGGTGTTCAGCTACACTGAATCATCATGATCTCAATGTTAATTTATGTGATAAAAATCACCATAATTTGTTCTGATAGTCCTTATATTTAACACCAGAGAACAAAAAATCACTAATTTTAACAAGGCAACCACGATGAAAAAGACTTCTGATTATGCTGTCGCCGTTATCGGTCTGGGTTCCATGGGTTTTGGCGCTGCGGCGTCCTGTATCAACGCTGGCCTGACGACATACGGCGTCGATATCAACCCGCAGGCACTGGAAAGATTACGTCAGGCGGGTGCGGAGCAGGCCGACACGCGTATTGATGCCTTCGCTGACAAGCTGGATGCCGTCGTGCTGCTGGTGGTGAATGCCGCACAGGTCAACGGGATTCTGTTCGGTGAACCGCAGGTTGCAGCGAAACTCAAACCCGGCACCGTGGTCATGGTGTCCTCCACTATCTCCGCGCAGGACGCCAAAAACATTGAACAGCGTCTGGCTGAGCATCAGCTCATCATGCTGGATGCACCAGTATCCGGCGGTGCGGTAAAAGCTGCCGCAGGCGACATGACGGTCATGGCATCCGGTTCCGATCTGGCTTTTGAGAAACTGAAGCCAGTGCTCGACGCTGTCGCGGGCAAGGTCTATCGCATCGGTGAAGAGATCGGGCTGGGCGCGACCGTTAAAATTATCCACCAACTGCTGGCAGGCGTGCACATCGCCGCCGGTGCAGAAGCGATGGCGCTGGCCGCTCGCGCCGATATCCCGCTGGATATTATGTATGACGTGGTGACCAACGCCGCCGGGAACTCGTGGATGTTTGAGAACCGCATGCGCCACGTGGTAGACGGTGACTACACGCCAAAATCCGCCGTTGATATTTTCGTGAAAGATCTGGGCCTGGTCACCGACACCGCCAAATCGCTCCATTTCCCGCTGCCGCTGGCTTCCACCGCGTTCAACATGTTTACCGCCGCCAGCAACGCCGGATTCGGTAAAGAAGACGACAGCGCGGTCATCAAGATTTTTAACGGCATTACGCTGCCGGAAAAGAAGGAGGCGCCATGATCAAGCTAGGTGTCATCGCCGACGATTTTACCGGTGCCACGGATATCGCCAGCTTTCTGGTCAACAACGGGCTGCCGACCGTGCAGCTCAACGGCGTACCGCCGTCCGATTTTAAGGTCGACACGCAGGCCGTGGTCATTAGCCTGAAATCGCGCTCCTGCCCGGCGGAACAGGCCGTAGCGGATTCACTCAAGGCGCTGGCATGGCTGCAACAGCAGGGCTGCCAGCAGTTCTACTTTAAGTACTGCTCCACCTTCGACAGCACCGCGAAAGGCAACATCGGTCCGGTAACCGATGCACTGTTAGAACAGCTCGGCGAAACGCAGACCATCATTTCTCCGGCGCTGCCAGTGAATGGCAGAACCGTCTATCAAGGGCATTTATTCGTGATGGATCAACTGCTGTCCGAATCCGGGATGCGCCACCATCCGGTTACGCCAATGACGGACAGCAACCTGATGCGCGTCATGGAACAGCAGGCTGCCGGACGCTGCGGGCTGGTGCCGTATGCCGTGATGGATCAGGGTGCGGAAGCCGTCAAACAGCAGCTGGCGCAGTTGAAAGAACAGGGCATCCGCTATGTAGTGCTGGATACGTTGAACGAAAAACACCTGTTAACGCAGGGTGAAGCACTGCGCGACATGAAACTGGTCACTGGCGGTTCCGGCCTGGCGATTGGTCTGGCACGCCAACTGGCAGACTCAACAAAACAAACCGGTTCCGCCACCGAGGCGGGCAAGCCACAGTCCGGCGCAGGCGTTGTGCTGTCCGGCTCCTGTTCAGTGATGACCAACAAGCAGGTCGCCCACTACCTGAAACAGGCGGCGGGGCGCGCGATTGACGTCGCTCGCTGCCTGGAAAGCGATGATGCTCAGCAAGCCTATGTGCAGGAACTGGCCGACTGGGTAAAAGCACACCGTGGCGACGCACTTGCTCCGCTGCTATACGCCACGTCGTCACCCGACGAACTGGCGCAGATTCAGCAGCGCTGGGGCGCAGAAGCCAGCAGCCAGGCGGTGGAGAAACTGTTTGCCGCCGTCGCCCGCCAGCTCCAGCAGGACGGCTTCCAGCGCTTTATTATCGCGGGCGGTGAAACCTCCAGCATCGTGGTGCAAACGCTGGGCATTCACGCGTTCCATATCGGGCCGTCCATTTCTCCCGGCGTGCCGTGGGTGCGTTCCACCAATCACCCACTCTCGCTGGCGCTGAAATCCGGCAATTTTGGCGATGAAGACTTTTTTGCCCGCGCCCAAAAGGAGTCTGCCGCATGAGTGAAAAACACCACAGCACCGAAGCCACGTTGAACAACGAGCAGCGCGCACGCGCGGAAATGGTCAAGCTGGGCGCGTCCTTTTTCCAGCGCGGCTACGCCACTGGCTCAGCGGGCAACCTCTCGCTGCTATTGGATGACGGCACGCTGCTGGCAACGCCGACCGGCTCCTGCCTCGGCGATCTGGATGCCGAGCGGCTGTCCAAAGTCAGCCTGAGCGGCGAGTGGATCTCCGGGGATAAACCGTCGAAAGAGGTCAGCTTTCATCTGTCGATTTACCGTAACGATCCCGAGTGCAAAGCGATCGTGCACCTGCACAGCACCTACCTGACGGCGCTCTCGTGTCTGGAAGGGCTGGATACGCAGGATGCCATCAAGCCGTTCACACCTTATGTGGTGATGCGCGTCGGTAAAGTGCCCGTCGTCCCTTATTACCGTCCCGGCGATGCCCGGCTCGGGGAAGACCTGGCGAAGCTGGCTTCGCGTTACAAGGCGTTCTTATTGGCTAACCACGGCCCGGTCGTCACCGGCAAGGATCTACGCGCGGCGGCGGACAACATGGAAGAGCTGGAAGAAACCGCCAAGCTGATTTTTATTCTCGGTGACCGAAAAATTCGCTACCTCACCGCTGACGATATTGCAGAGCTCTCTTGATGAGCCATTTTTTGCTGAACCGAGGAGTTAACCATGCCTAAGTTTGCTGCCAACCTTTCTATGCTGTTTACCGACGTGCCGTTTCTCGATCGTTTTAAAGCCGCTGCCGATGCGGGTTTCACCTCGGTCGAGTACCTGTTTCCTTATGAATATCCGGCACCGCTGCTGGCAGAAAAGCTGCGGGAAAATGGCCTGAAGCAGGTGTTGTTCAATACCGCGCCCGGTAATATCGCCGCAGGCGAATGGGGCGTCTCCGCCCTGCCCGACCGCATTGAGGATGCTCGCCGGGATATCGATAACGCACTGGAATACGCGCTGGCGCTCAACTGTCCTTCAGTACTGGTGATGGGAGGCGTCGTCCCGCCCGGTGAAGACCGCGCGGCCTATCAGCAAACCTTTATCGATAACCTGCGCTACGCCGCCGATAAATTTGCACCGCACGGCATCAATATCATGATTGAGGCGCTGAGTGCGAAGGTGAAACCGAATTATCTGTTCGCCAGTCAGTATCAGGCGCTGGAATTAGCCAATCTGATCGATCGACCGAACGTCTATATCCAGCTGGATTTCTTCCACGCGCAGATTGTCGATGGCAACCTGATGCAAATTATTCACGATTTGGCTGGTCGCATCGGACATATTCAAATTGCCTCGGTGCCTGCACGGCATGAACCCGATGAAGGGGAAATTAATTATCCATTCATCTTTGCCGAATTGGATCGCGTGAATTATTCCGGCTGGATTGGCTGTGAATATAACCCACGTGGCAAAACCGAAGACGGATTGGGATGGGCTAAACCCTGGCTGAAGAAATAAGCCATCGCGGCAATGCATTACTATTTTTATAAAAAAACACCAGAGACACATTTATAAAATACGAGAAAAGGTCAGATTCCCGCATTATTTCAATGTGGGAATCAGGTCACCCTTTTCTTCAAATAAAACAATAACCCAATACCTTTTCAGCCTCTGAATTGCAAAATGGGTCAATGAGGATAAGAACATGGCCACCTCGCTCTTACTCTGCATCGCTATCGCCGGGGTATTACTCCTGCTGCTGATGGTCATTAAATTTAAAATTCAGCCCTTTGTGGCCCTGCTGGTCGTTAGCTTGCTTGTTGCACTGGCAACGGGTATTCCCACCGGCGAAGTGATGAAGGTTATTACCTCCGGTATGGGCGGTATTCTCGGTTCGGTGGCGATTATTATCGGCCTCGGCGCCATGCTGGGCAGAATGATCGAAGTGTCCGGCGGCGCGGAATCTCTGGCGCACCGCTTTGCCCAATTAATGGGGCCGGGATTGATGGTGGCAGCATTAACCATCGCCGCCTTTATTCTGGGTATTCCGGTCTTTTTTGATGTCGGCTTTATTATCCTCGCCCCGATTATTTACGGCTTTGCGAAAGTCGCGAAAGTCTCTCCGATTAAATTTGGTTTGCCCGTCGCGGGCGTGATGCTGACAGTGCACGTTGCGCTGCCGCCGCATCCCGGTCCGGTCGCCGCCGCTGGCCTGTTAAATGCGGATATCGGCTGGCTGACCATCATTGGCCTGCTGGTGTCGATTCCTGTCGGCATCATCAGCTATTGGGCTGCCAAGGCCATGAACCGCCGTAAGTATGCGCTTTCTGTTGAAGTATTAGAGCAGTTACAGCTGGCAAAACCGGAAGATGCGACGCCAGATACCGCGCCTGTATCGGCTCCCTCGGCTGGGCTGATCGCTGCGCTGATTGCGATTCCCATCGCCATCATTATGCTCGGCACCGTGTCTGCGACCATTCTGCCTGCCGGACACCCGGTACGTAACGTGATGTCGCTGGTCGGCTCTCCTGCCGTGGCGCTGCTGATTGCGCTGGCGTTAGCGTTCTGGCTGATTGCCCTGCGTCGTGGCTGGTCGCTGGAGAAAGCCAGCGGTGTAATGGGCGATGCCATGCCTGCCGCGGCGATGGTCATTATGGTGACCGGTGCGGGTGGCGTATTCGGTAAAGTGCTGGTGGAATCAGGCATCGGTAAAGCACTGGCGGATACGTTGACCAGCATTCACCTGCCGCTGGTGCCTGCCGCATTTATTCTGTCGCTGGCGCTGCGCGCTTCGCAAGGCTCCGCCACCGTCGCCATTCTTACCACCTGCGGCCTGCTGAGCGAAGCCGTCAGCGGCCTGAACCAGATGCAGCTGGTGCTGGTAACGCTCTCTGCCTGCTTTGGCGGACTGGGCCTGTCGCACGTCAATGACTCCGGTTTCTGGATCGTCACCAAGTATCTGGGGCTGTCCGTCGCCGATGGCCTGCGTACCTGGACGGTACTGACGACCATTCTCGGACTGGCCGGATTCCTCTTCACCTGGGCGTTGTGGCTGGTGATGTAAACCTCTCACTGTTTCACCCCTTACGACGTTTCACTAAAGGAAAAACCGCTGAATATCAGCGGTTTTTCTTCTTATGCCGGAAAATGCGCCCGTTTTATTCCTATATTCCACATCTGCCTATCCACGCCCTGTCTTTATACTGTGCATGGGGTAAAGAACCGCGCGTTCCCTTGCCACCGCTAAGCAAGTCTGCATACCAAAACATGACGTCATCAGAAGTACACCCTATTCCTGACCTGTCGCAGAAGAGACCCAATCCACAAAGCAGAACCTGCATCACCGATAAAAAATAATAAAGGAACATTATGAATTTTCTCGCAAAAATGAAGCTTGGCACCATGCTCGGTACCGGCTTCGCCTCTGTCATCATCATCGGTCTGATGGTCGCCGTTCTGGGGCGTTTCCATCTGCTCGATCTGGGTGAAGATATTGAATCGCTATCCGAAAAAAATCTGGCCAGCCTCATCCTGATACAAGACGCCAAAAGCGGCTTTGATGCCGTGGCACGTTCAGTGCGTAACATTGGCCTGACCGATGACAGGAACCGTATTCAGGAAGAAAAGCGCCTGATCGATCAGCAAATTGCCCGCAATACTGAAACCCTGACCAAACTGTATGCGCACCTGTCCGAACCTGAAACCCGCGACTCTTTGGAGAGCCTGACACAGGCGCGTCCGGCCTACCGGGATGCTGTGAATAAAGCGGTTGAACTTGGTCTGTCCGAAAACGCAGAAGAAAGAGCGCGTGCCGTGCAGATCATGGTCAATGAGATGCAGGTGACGCAGGCACCGGTTTTCACCGCGCTGGATAGCATGGCGCAATTCCAGAAAAAGCGGACGCAGGACATGACAACCAGCGCCATGCAGGAAGCACGTGGCGACGGCAACACGCTGATTATCTTCGCCGCGATTGCGGTGCTGGTCGGTATTCTGGTTTCCGTACTGATTACCCGCACGATTAAAGGACTATTGGGTGGAGAAGTGGTTTATGCCGCTCAGATCGCACAGGCCATTGCCCAGGGAAATCTGGCCGTCACGGTCAATCTGCGTCCCGGCGATAACCACAGCATGCTGGCAGCCATGAATGCGATGCGTAAAAGTCTGAGCGGCATTGTTGAACAGGTACGTGAGAGCAGTGAATCTATCGCCACCGGTGCCAGCCAGATCGCCGCAGGCAGCACTGACCTCAGCCAGCGTACGGAAGAGCAGGCGGCCAACCTGCAACAAACCGCCGCCTCAATGGAAGAGATGAGCCAAACCGTACGCCAGAACTCAGACACCGTGCGTAATGCCGCTCAACTGGCGCAGGCCGCCAGCAACACCGCGGCTAAAGGCGGTGAAGCCGTCGGCAATATCGTGGTCACCATGAAAGAAATTACCGACAGTTCGCACAAAATTGGCGACATCATCAGCGTCATTGACGGCATCGCCTTCCAAACCAACATTCTGGCGCTCAACGCGGCGGTAGAAGCCGCTCGGGCGGGTGAGCAGGGCCGTGGCTTTGCCGTGGTGGCAGGTGAAGTTCGCTCGCTGGCGCAGCGCTCCGCCACCGCAGCTAAAGAAATTAAAGAGCTGATCGGCCACAGCGTCGAGAAAGTGGAAACAGGATCCGCGCTGGTCAGCGATGCGGGAACGACGATTGAAGAACTGGTTCGTCAGGCGCGCCACGTTGCCGATCTGATTAACGAAATCGGCGTGACCACCCAGGAGCAGGAATCCGGCGTCTCACAGATTCATGACGCAGTGAACCAACTCGATCAGGTTACGCAGCAGAACGCCGCACTCGTTGAGCAATCCGCGTCCGCCGCCGATAGCCTGAGCGATCAGGCAGCCCATTTGGTCGAACTGATGAAAGTCTTCATCGTTGAAGGTGGATCGTCACAGCGCCCAGCTCCGCAGCTAAAAAGACCTGACAGCGCAAAGCTTTCACTTACCCATCACAGAAGCAGCACGGGAAGCGATAATCAAAACTGGGAACAGTTCTGATTCTACACAGGGGGATGGATCGCGCATCCCCCTCTTCACTTTTACCTCTATTCACTGCCAGTCCCCGCCATCCCCTACGTTTTCTGGTTTTTCCTCATCCACATGCGCCATACAGCAAAGGCGACAATTAAAATCAATGTTTTCCCTGCTCATGCCGATATTCTAGAGTGAAGTGCTTAATTATTCATCAAATGGACGAGATGCCGCAGCAGAACATGGCTTCCCGCGTGCAAAGGAAAATCTGCTTAATAACAATAAATACTGTAAATAAGTCATGAGGATAACATGCAGCGTACAAAAAAAATGAAACTGGGTACTCAGGTCGGTTCAGGCTTTGCCATTGTTATTATTATTGGCCTGTTAGTGGCCATCTTCGGCAGAATGCATCTGGTTGGCCTCGGTAATACGACGGATAGACTGGCCAAACACCACCTTGCCAATCTCATCGTGCTACAAGAATTGAAAGATAACCTTAACGTCACGATCAAAGCCACGTTGCGTATGCTTATCGCGACCGAACAAAAGGTACTGGAAGACAATCAAAAGCTGATTGAAACCACGAGTGCCAAAAACACGACGCTCGTCGCTCAACTGGAAGCCAATTTACGGGCAACCGAGGTCCGCAATATTTTGGGTGAACTTCAGCAAAATCGCACCGAATTTGCCACCGTGGGCCGCCAGGCCGTCGCACTGTCACTCAGCAATAGACAGGCTGAATCTATCGAGTTGGTGAAAACCCAGCTTGAACCTATCCAAACCAAGCTTTTTAACAATCTGAACACCATGATTCAGTTGCAGAAAGACTACACCACGCAAACGGCAACCAACGCGATTGAAGAGTCCTACTACGATGGCAATTCACTGCTGATTCTGGCGGTCATCGCTTCATTGTTCGGCGCAGGCATCGCCTGGCTGATTACCCGTCATATCAAGAAGCAACTGGGTGGTGAACCTGCCTATGCCACACAGGTAACACAAGAAATCGCACAAGGTAATCTGGCAATACCGGTCGCTCTTACGTCAGGCGACAATACCAGTTTGCTGTTCGCAATGAATAACATGCGCAAAAGCTTAAGCAGCATTGTTGAGCAGGTGCGTGAGAGCAGCGAATCTATCGCCACCGGTGCCAGACAGATTGCGGCTGGCAGCGCGGATCTTAGCCAACGTACGGAAGAACAGGCGGCCAACCTGCAACAAACCGCAGCCTCTACGGAAGAAATGAGCCAAACGGTGCGTCAAAATACCGATACGGTGCGTAACGCCGCCCAACTGGCGCAGGCCGCCAGCAATACCGCGGCGAAAGGCGGTGAAGCCGTCGGCAATATCGTGGTCACCATGAAAGAAATTACCGACAGCTCGCACAAGATTAGCGACATCATTAGCGTGATTGACGGCATCGCTTTCCAGACCAACATTCTGGCGCTCAACGCAGCGGTAGAAGCCGCCCGGGCGGGTGAGCAGGGCCGTGGCTTTGCCGTGGTGGCAGGCGAAGTTCGCTCGCTGGCACAGCGCTCCGCCACCGCAGCCAAAGAGATTAAAGAACTGATCGGCCACAGCGTCGAGAAAGTGGAGACGGGATCCGCGCTGGTCAGCGATGCGGGAACGACGATTGAAGAACTGGTTCGTCAGGCGCGCCACGTTGCCGATCTGATTAACGAAATTGGCATTACCACGCAGGAACAAGAATCCGGCGTCTCGCAGATTCATGAAGCCGTTAACCAGCTCGATCAGGTCACGCAGCAGAACGCCGCACTCGTTGAGCAATCAGCATCCGCCGCCGATAGCCTGAGCGAACAGGCCGCCCATCTGGTTGAGTTGATGAAAGTCTTCATCGTTGAAGGCGGATCGTCGCAGCGCTCTGCCCCACAGTTGAAAAGACCTGACAGCACCACGCTCTCACTTGCCAAGCCGAAAAGCACCCCGGGAAGCGATAAGCAAAACTGGGAAACCTTTTAACGGTTAATCAAAAAACGCCGAAGCCGCTGAGCGATCGGCGTTTTTACCCCCTTCCGATCCAAATTTTTCTCATGACGACTCAGCACGTGCCACTACGTATGCTTTACCCGCACGCACCGAAGAAACACGCCAATTCCTTTCAATAGGGAAAAGCAATTAATAAAAACCAGCAATCAGCTTTATTTTAAGCGAAATAGAATGAAATCAATACAAAAAAAGAGAAACGACAATTTGAGATGATAAAAACATCAAATATATGATGGTAAAAACATCATATCTTTCGAAAAAAAAGAATGAATAAAAAATAAAGATCGCTTTAGAGCTGAATAAATAAGCAAAAAATCATAATCACAACGTTTATTAACAACACTGTCAATTTAACATTACACCTATCCACCTCCGCTAGCACCAAATATAAACCCTACCGATATTGCGGCTTTTCTTTCCCCCCTTTATACTCCTGCGCCATCATCTCTTCTTATATGTAGATGTTATTCCGATCGGCTCACACTCACAGCACACCGCATTTTATCCATCGTCATCATTTAATGAATAACGTCACAGGAACCAGTAAGCGCAGCTTACGTTTATTACCATAAGGAAACGGGCAATGAGTAAAGGGAAACATAAACGCTATGACGTTTGCAAAATCAATATGTTCTCGCAACGTCTCTTTCACATTAAAAATACACCAGTTTTAACAAAAATCGCTTTCAACATATAATAAGGGACACAATGAATCTCATCAAAAATAGCAGCCTGGGTAAAATGCTAGGGACTGGCTTTACCTTGGTCATCGCCATCGGTTTTCTGGTGGCAGTATTTGGCCGTATACAGTTAGATAAACTCGGGGAAAATATCCAGCTGCTGTCGCAGGTTCGCATTACCAACCTCATCATGATGCAGGAGTTTAAAGACAACATAAACACCAATGCCCTCGCCATCAGAAACCTGACGATGCTGGAAGACAGTCGGCAGATGCAGGAAGAGAAAGTGCGTATCGAGGAGATGGTCTCCCGCAATAACGCGTTACTCACCAAAATACACGACAGCGCCGTCGATAAACGTGCTCAGGAATTGGTCGCGGAACTGGAGCGCGTGCGCCCGGCTTACAGCAGTAGCTATACCCATACCATCACATTAGCCATGGCGAATAAGAACAGCGAAGCGCAACATCTGTTACTGACAGACGTGCGGGTGAAACAGGACGCCGTCTTCAAGGCCCTGAATGACATGGTCAACTGGCAAGAGAAGCTCACGGTAGAAATCGCCGACCAGTCTTTAAAAAATGCGACTCACGCGGGCACGCTGATGGTCATCATCGCCCTGCTTTCTGTCGTGCTGGGTGCCATGATCTCATGGTGGATTACCCGCACCATTAAGCGCCAGCTCGGGGGTGAGCCAGCCTACACGCTGGAAGTGACGCGTCAGGTTGCACAGGGGAATCTGGCCGTCGCGATTGAACTGCGCGATGGCGACACCACCAGCGTACTGGCAGCGATGGAAGAGATGCGTCAAAACCTGAGCAACCTGGTCGGTCAGGTGCATCAGAGCAGCGAATCGATCGCCACCGGCGCGACGCAGATTGCCATGGGCAACACCGATCTGAGCCAACGCACGGAAGAACAGGCTGCAAATCTTCAGGAAACCGCCGCCTCGATGGAACAAATGAATACCACGGTGAAGCAGAATGCGGCGACCGTGCGCACCGCAACGGAACTGGCCCATTCCGCCAGCACCACGGCGCAAAAAGGCGGCGATGCGGTCAATAACGTTGTGCGTACCATGGAAGATATCACCGCCAGCTCGCGTAAGATTGGCGACATTATCGGCGTTATTGACAGCATTGCGTTTCAGACCAACATCTTGGCACTTAACGCCGCCGTTGAAGCCGCCAGAGCCGGTGAACAAGGCCGTGGCTTCGCCGTGGTCGCGGGTGAAGTGCGCTCTCTGGCACAGCGTTCCGCTTCCGCCGCCCGTGAAATCAAAGATCTGATTAACGTAAGCGTGGCTAACGTGGAAATGGGCGAGAAGATGGTGAACGACGCGGGCATCACCATCAAAGACATTGTCGAAAAATCTCAGCATGTTGCCAATCTGCTCAGCGAAATCGGCCTGACAACGCACGAGCAGGAACAGGGCGTTGCTCAGGTGAATGATGCCGTGAATCAGCTCGATCAGGTGACCCAGCAGAACGCCGCACTGGTTGAAGAGTCGGCCTCCGCCGCCGACAGTCTGAGTGAGCAGGCCAGAACGCTGCTGGAATTAATGGGCGTGTTCAAAATCAGCGGCGTTCAGACGCCAGCGCCACGCCTGACCGCACAGCTGAAGCAGCAGACAGCGCCGAGACTGGCTCTGGCAAGCCAATCGGGCGGCACAAGCCGCGATAACTGGGAAACGTTTTAACGAACGCGATCGATCGACAGATTCCCCCAGTCTTATCGCAAAAAAATAAAGCCGCTGAGTCTTCAGCGGCCTTTTATTGTATAAGGATAAAAGAAATAACAAGGTTAAAAAACCGCACTCATTAATAAATAACACAGCTGGAAATAATGATTTACAAATTAATGGGCGTTAAGAAAAAGGCCTAACTCTTATTAGGTATAAATTTATTGATTAGCATTTATTATCTATTCTTATCACCATAAGAAAATAATATTAAATTTTTTCCATCTAATAAATCAGGGGTTTTTGTTACGTTTATTCTCCCATCAACCTACCACGTTATTGTCTACACTTTATTTGTCATTCCCTTAGTCTGTAAATATTCCCAACAGACATTCCATACCTGTATGCAAGCGACAGCGAGCTCCGTTCGATAATGTAGCGATCGGGGCATAAATGTCGCTGTTCTTCCTGTACCAGAAAGACACCGGGAGATAAAGGGAATGATGCAAGTAATAGAGTTCACCGGGTGAATCGCGTCTGTACCATCACCCCTTAACAGAAAATAACGACACCTGCCGTGTCAGACTTCAATAAATAAAAAAGGAACATCATGAAAAATATGAGTTTGGGAAAAATGTTAGGAACAGGCTTTACGTTAATTATCGTGATTGGGTTTTTAGTCGCCATATTGGGTCGCGTCCAGTTAGAAAAACTTGGAGGAAACATCCAGCTTTTGTCACAAATGCGTATTACCAACCTTCTGCTGATGCAGGAAGTGAAAGATAACGTCAACATCGCAGCACGCTCTATCAGAAATATTGCGCTTTTGACCGATCAACAGCAAATGAAGGTGGAAAAAGATCGTATTGAGCAAACCATCGCACGTAATAGCGAGTTGCTGGAGAAAATACGGAAGAACCTCGTGGATAACGACGCTAAAACGCTGCTCAGCACGCTGGATCAAGCTCGCCCTGCGTATACCAGCAGCATGAAAAAGGCGACTGAACTGGCCATGTCCAACGAACACGACGCGTTTCGCAATTTCCTACTGACGGAGGTTCGTACCACGCAAGCAAGCGTATTCGACATTCTGGATAAAATGGTTGAGATGCAAAAACAGCTGACTGTCGAGCTCGCCAATGACTCTGAGAATAATGCGTTACACGCTGGCACCCTAATGCTAATCATCGCATTGTGTTCTGCCCTGTTAGGAGGCGTTGTTGCCTGGTGGATCACCCGGAAAATCAAGCGCCAGTTGGGTGGGGAGCCCGCCTATACGCTGGAGGTGACCCGCCAGGTCGCCCAAGGGAATCTTGCCATCGCCATTGAACGGCGTGACGGAGACACCACCAGCGTCCTCGCCGCAATGGAGGAAATGCGCCAAAGCCTGAGCAGCATTGTCGGGCAAGTCCATCAAAGCAGCGAGTCTATCGCCACAGGTGCCAGCCAGATTGCCATCGGCAATACCGATCTGAGTCAGCGCACGGAAGAACAGGCCGCGAACCTGCAGGAAACCGCCGCCTCTATGGAACAAATGAACACTACGGTGAAACAGAACGCCGACACCGTGCGTAACGCCGCACAGCTCGCAAATACAGCCAGTGCCGCCGCCCGCAAAGGAGGGGATGTGGTTAACCATGTCGTGCGAACCATGGAAGAGATCACCGCCAGTTCACGTAAAATCGGCGATATTATCGGTGTGATTGACGGCATTGCTTTCCAGACCAACATTCTGGCGCTCAACGCCGCCGTCGAAGCCGCCCGCGCCGGAGAACAGGGGCGTGGGTTCGCCGTAGTTGCCGGAGAAGTGCGCTCGCTGGCTCAGCGTTCTGCTTCCGCAGCACGTGAAATCAAGGATCTGATTGGCATCAGCGTAAGAAAAGTGGAAGCGGGCGAGCAGTTAGTTAACGAAGCAGGTGTAACCATCGAGGAAGTCGTGGAGCAGTCGCAGCGTGTCGCCAACCTTATCAATGAGATCGGCCTGACCACCCACGAGCAAGAACAGGGCGTTTCTCAGGTGAACGATGCAGTTAATCAGCTCGATCAGGTCACCCAGCAGAACGCGGCGCTGGTTGAAGAATCAGCTTCCGCTGCGGATAGCCTGAATCAACAGGCCAGACATCTGGTTGAATTAATGAGCGTGTTCAAAATCGACGGTATCCAGCCACAGCGTGCTGCACCACAGGCCGCTACGCTGCCCAGGCCCAAACTGGCGCTGGCCGGTAGTTCAAGTCACACAAACTGGGAAACCTTTTAAACACACAACCGATTAACGCGACGTTAAAAAAGAAAAACCGCTGAGATATCAGCGGTTTTTTCACATTAACGGGCAATTCATTATCGGTGATTACAGCGCTCGACGCAGGCGTGCCACCGCTTCATGCATTTGCTCATCCGTTGCCGTTGCAAAGGACAGACGCAGCGTTGAGTAATCGATATTGTCTGGGAAGAAGAATTCGCCCGGCACGAAGACAACGCCCTGCTCCAGCGTCTTCTTCAGCCACTCCGTCGTGTTGAAATCGTCTTGGCGGAACTTCGCCCACAGGAACATCCCGCCTTTCGGCTGGTTGAAGGTGATCACATCACCCAGTTCCTTCTCGACCAGTTGCGCCAGCAGTTCGCCTTTGTGCTTATAGGCGTGGCGAATTTTTTCGATCTGCGAATCCAGACGACCCAGGCCCAGATAGCATTCCGCGACAGTCTGCGACAACGCGCTGGCGTGCAGGTCGGCGGCCTGTTTGATAATCGCCACTTTGTGCAACAGCCAGTCCGGCAGAATCGCCCAGCCAAGACGCAGTCCCGGTGCCAGCACTTTCGAGAACGTGGAGGTATACAGCACGTATTCCGTGCTACCCAGCTTCTCCTGCGCCAGTTGGAACAGCGTAGGGTTACGCTCTTCGGTGAAGCGCAGCTCGCCATAGGGGTCGTCTTCGATAATGACAAAACCGTAGCGCTCCGCCAGCTGAATTAGTTGCAGACGACGTTCATAGCTCAGCGTAACGCCGCTCGGGTTGCCGAAGTTAGGAACGATATAAACGCCTTTGATACGCTGTTTCTTCAGCAGCTCTTCCAGCTCGTCGACGACCATGCCGTTGGCATCAGATGACACAGACATCACCTGCGCCTGCGCCAGTTCCAGCGTTTGCAGCGCCGCCAGATACGTCGGGCGCTCAACGACGAACACGTCGCCCGGATCGACCATCGAGCGCATAATCAGGTCCAGCGCCTGCTGTGAACCGGCCGTCACAACAATATCATCACCGCGCGTTTTTACGCCGCGCACGGCGCATAATTCGGCAATGCGATCGCGCAACACGCCGCTGCCTTCGGTTAAGCCATACTGGAATGCCGTTTTCGGCTGTTCGGTAATCGCTAACTGCGTAGCCTGGCTTAACCCTTCAAAATCAAACAATGCATCTGACGGAATTCCGCCAGCCAGCGAGATAATATTTTCCATCTTGCTGTGTTTCAGCAGTTCACGGATGGCGGAACTTTTTAACTGAGCGATACGGTGCGCTAACAACCCTTCAATGGCCATCTCTTCTTAACCCTTCTACGAAACAGGCCGGTAAACCGGCCCGGTAGCGATTTCCCTGTCACCCTTCAAGCGGCATGTGCATTCACTTTCCGCCACCCGAATGATTTAGGGTAGATCTGCTCTAAAAATTATCCGCCCAGATAGGCCGAACGTACCGCTTCATTAGCTAACAATGCCGCACCGGTATCTTCCAACACGACATGACCGTTTTCAAGTACATAACCCCGGTCGGCCAGTTTCAACGCCTGATTGGCGTTCTGCTCCACCAGGAAGATGGTCATGCCCTCTTCACGCAGTTGCTGGATCGTATCGAAAATTTGCAAGATGATAATCGGCGCCAGCCCCAGCGACGGCTCGTCCAGCAACAGTAAACGCGGCTGGCTCATCAGCGCACGACCAATCGCCAGCATCTGCTGCTCACCGCCGGACATCGTGCCGGAACGCTGGGCGCGTCGCTCATACAAGCGCGGGAACAGATCGTAGACACGCGCAATGCGTTCCTGATACTGCTCGCGATCGGCAAAGAACCCACCCATCGCCAGATTTTCTTCTACCGTCATGCGGGAAAAGACGCGACGGCCTTCCGGTACAATCGCGATCGCTTCACGCATAATCTGCGCGGTCTGCCAGTTCGTGATGTCCTTACCGTCAAACGTGATGGTGCCTTCCGTCGCGCGCGGGTCGCCACACAGCGTGCCCAGCAGCGTGGTTTTACCGGCGCCGTTCGCGCCGATAAGCGTAACAATCTCGCCCTGATTAATATGCAGGCTGACCTGATGCAGCGCCTGAATTTTTCCGTAGTGGGCCGAAACCTGATGTAATGACAGCATAAACGTTATCCTTCACCCAGATAGGCACGAATGACATCCGGGTTGTTACGAATTTCAGCTGGGGTGCCCTGTGCCAGCGGCGTGCCCTGATTGACGACATAAATCCGGTCGGAAATCCCCATGACCAGCTTCATATCGTGTTCAATCAACAGCACCGATACCTGATGGCTATCGCGCAGTTCCGCAATCAACTGATTTAACTCGTCAGTTTCTTTCGGGTTCAGACCGGCCGCCGGCTCATCCAGCATCAGCAGTTCAGGCCGCGTCACCATACAGCGGGCAATCTCCAGACGGCGCTGCTGGCCGTAAGCCAGATTCCCCGCCTGACGGTTCGCTAAATCCAGCAGGCCAATACGCTCGAGCCACACCGCGGCACGCTCCTGCGCATCGGCTTCCGCACGACGAAAGCCCGGCGTTTTCAATAGCCCGGCAAACACGCCGCTTTTCAGGTGTTGATGCTGCGCCACCAGCAGGTTCTCCACCACCGTCATTTCACGGAACAGGCGAACGTGCTGGAACGTACGCACCACGCCCATTCGAGCAATAGCCTGCCCGGGTAACCCTTCCAGATGACGATCGCGCAGCATGATGGTGCCACCGCTCGGGCGATAAAAACCGGTCAGGCAGTTGAAGACCGTGGTTTTCCCCGCCCCGTTCGGGCCGATCAGCGAGACGATTTCGCCAGCATGAATATCCATTTCAACGTTGTTGACCGCCAGCAGGCCGCCAAAACGCATCATCAGACCTCTGACTGATAATAGTGGCTGCGTGCTCATGCTTGATCTTCCTTCTTCGCGACTTTCAACTTCATCTCAGGACGCTTCATCGGCAGCAGGCCTTGCGGACGCCAAATCATCATCAGAACCATCAATGCACCCAGCAACAGCATGCTGTATTCATTCAGATCGCGCATCAGTTCGCGAGACACCACCAGCAGGATTGCCGCGAGAATGACCGCAAACTGCGACCCCATTCCGCCCAGCACGACGATGGCCAGCACAAAGGCAGACTCGGCGAACGTGAATGATTCCGGGCTGACAAAGCCCTGACGCGCGGCAAACAGCGTACCGGCAAAACCTGCAAACGCGGCGCTGATAGTAAAGGCCGTCAGCTTGATGCGCGTTGGGCTCAGACCCAGAGAGCGACAGGCGATTTCATCATCGCGCAGCGCTTCCCACGCGCGTCCCAGCGGCATCCGCAGCAGGCGGTTAATCACAAACAGAGTCAACACGACCAGCAGCAACGCGACCAGATACAGGAAGATAATACGGTCGCTGGGGTCGTATTGCAGGCCAAAGAAATTGTGGAACGTATCCCAACCGCCATCGCGCGCGCTGCGGCTGAATTCCAGACCAAAGAAAGTCGGTTTAGGGATCTGGCTGATGCCGTTCGGGCCACCGGTAATTTCGGTGTTATTCAGCAACAGGATACGGACAATCTCACCGAACCCGAGCGTCACAATCGCCAGATAGTCGCCGCGCAAACGCAGCACCGGGAAACCGAGCAGGAAGCCGGACAGCGCCGCCGTCATGCCCGCCAGCGGCAGACTTTCCCAGAAGCCCAATCCGTAATAGTGGTTCAGCAGCGCATAGGTATACGCGCCGATGGCGTAAAACCCGCCGTAGCCCAATACCAGCAGGCCAGACAGGCCAACCACCACGTTCAAACCCAGACCCAGCATCACGTAAATCAGCGTGAGGGTGGCGATATCCACCGTACCGCGCGACACCAGAAACGGCCAGGCGATAGCGGCGATAATCAATGCCGCAGCCAATACCTTCTGCCGAGGCGTACTGCCATCAAAGCTCGGCAACACCAGCGACGGCGCTGAAAATTTCTTGATGCTTTGCTGGAAGAACGGGCGAATCAACTGGAAGAAGAACACCACGATGCAGCCCGCGCCAATCCAATACCAGCGGACTTCATCAGCACCGCGCACCACCAATTTGGTGCCATCCAGCGCCAGCTGCATGCCCATTAAGAACGAGGCAAGCACCAGCAGCATGAACGCGGAAACCAGCGCGTTAAACAGGTTGAGCTGTTTCATACTTTCTCAACCTCCGGGCGACCCAGAATGCCGGTAGGCATCACCAGCAGCACCACAATCAGCAGAGCAAACGACACCGCATCTTTGTATTCCGTGCTCAGGTACGCGGACGTCAGCGCTTCGGCTACGCCCAGAACCAGCCCACCGATCATCGCGCCAGGGATACTGCCGATTCCGCCCAGTACCGCAGCAGTAAAGGCTTTCATCCCGGCCATAAAGCCAATATAGGGGTTAATGACGCCGTAAAACTGCCCCAACAACACGCCTGCAACGGCGGCCATCAGCGCACCGATGACGAAGGTCAGGGAAATGACGCGATCGGTGCTGATACCCAGCAGACTCGCCATTTTCAGGTCTTCCGCGCAGGCGCGGCAGGCGCGTCCCATACGGGAATAGCGAATGAACAACGTCAGCGCCAGCATGGCGAGGAACGTAACAATCCAGATGATCAGCTGCATGGAGCTAATGGTCGCGGCAAAGCCATTGCTTTCGCCCAGCACCCACTGGCCGGTCACCAGACTCGGCAGCGCAACATCACGCGAGCCCTGATTCAGGCTGACGTAGTTTTGCAGGAAAATTGACATCCCGATGGCAGAAATCAGCGCAATCAGGCGCTTTGACGTTCGAACAGGTCGATAGGCCACCCGTTCGATACTCCAGCCGTAGGCGCTGGAAATGACCACGGCGGCAATGAAAGCGGCGCCAATCAGCAGCCAGCCAGCATCAATGCCCATCATCATCAGGGCCGCAATCACAATAAAGGAGACATAGCTACCGATCATATACACTTCGCCGTGTGCGAAGTTAATCATGCCGATAATGCCGTAAACCATGGTGTAGCCAATGGCGATCAGCGCATAGGTGCTGCCCAACGTCAGGCCGTTGAACATCTGCTGAAAAAAGTAAAGGAACTGCTCGGACATACCTTAACCTTAAATGCTGCCCCCGCGCCTTGCGGCAACGGGGGCTCGGTATTGAGGGATTATTATTGGTACACACTCAGCGGGCGAAGAATGCTCTCCACGCCGGAGAGGCAGACAACGGCGAATTCATCCGTTATCCGCCTCCGGCATGGTGATTATTTCACTGCGCTGGACGTACCGTCTTTGTGCCACTCAAATACGCCAAATTCAAACCCTTTCAGGTCGCCTTTTGCATCCCAGCTTAATGGTCCCATTACGGTATCCACGGAATTCGCTTTCAGATCCGCGACCAGTTTTTCCGGCTCATCGCTACCCGTACGCGCCATCGCGGTGGTCAGCGATTGCAGCGCGGCATAAGTTGTCCAGACGAACGGGCCAGTCGGGTCCAGTTTCTTGGCTTTCAGCGCATCCACAATCGGTTGGTTCGCTGGAACCTGATCGTAGCGCTTTGGCAGCGTGACCAGCATCCCTTCAGACGCATCGCCCGCGATGTTGGACAGCGAGGAGTTACCCACGCCTTCCGGCCCCATGAACTTGGTGGTCATGCCAGCCTGACGCGATTGGCGCAGAATCTGCCCCATTTCCGGGTAGTAGCCGCCGAAATACACGAAATCGACGTTCTCTTTCTTCAGACGCGCAACCAGCGTAGAGAAATCTTTGTCACCCGCCGTCACACCTTCAAACAGCACGACATTCGCACCGGCTTTTTTCAGGCTATCCTGAACAGAGCGGGCCAGGCCTTCACCATATTGCTGTTTGTCATGCACCACGGCGATACGCTGCGGTTTGATGGTTTCAACGATGTACTTCGCTGCGGTTGGTCCCTGATCGGAATCCAGCCCCGTCGTACGCAGCACCATTTTGTAGCCGCGCGTGGTCAAGTCGGCGTTGGTTGCCGCAGGCGTAATCATGATCACGCCTTCTTCTTCATAAATATCAGACGCAGGCTGCGTAGAGGAGGAACACAGATGGCCAATCACATAACGGATACCGTCATTGATGACCTTGTTCGCTACGGCAACCGCCTGCTTGGGGTCGCACGCGTCATCATATTCAACGCCAACCAGTTTGTTACCGTTTATGCCGCCTTTTGCGTTGATATCAGCAATAGCCTGACGCGCGCCAATGAACTCCATATCGCCATACTGGGCAACCGGGCCAGACATCGCGCCAACAACCGCAACCTTAATATCGGCAGCATTGACCGCATGGCTAAACGCCGCAGCCATACAACCCATCAGCAATACTTTACCTTTACTGAATTTCATTCTTTTTACCCCATCTGTCATTATGGATATTGCCGAAAACCTGACCGCCTTCTGCCATAACCCGCTATTTTCTTATAAGTAAGAAAGGCTTAGGTTATTATTAGTAATGATTTCTAATAAGGCTTTATTTTTCATATTATTAAACAGGAATATTATGCTGCAAATCAACTCACATTGTCAGAAACAAGCGGAGCAAACAGCACAAAACACCAGATGCAAAATCCAGCATTTAATTTATATATAGTCAGATATTCTACTTTATGCATTAATTGTTGATGGATTACTCGAAAAACAGAGAATGAGAAAAACATTTGCCCTATTAACCATAACGCTCAAATTACACAACCGATCCACTACAAAACAACTACATTATTCTTCACTCATATGATGGAGTGCCGATAAAAATGAAACTCACCGTTGAATGCCTCACCCGATTCAGTCCTCAGGATAAAATTGATCTGGCAAAAATTTGGCCGCATCAGAACATTGATTTACTTGAAGAAGGGCTCACGCTCGATCGGCGGTTGTTTGCCGCCCGTTTTAACGATCGGCTGTTAGGTGGCGTGCTGGTCGAAATTGAAGGGGAATATGCGGAACTGAGCGATCTGATGGTGCGAGAAGTCACGCGGCGGCGGGGCGTAGGGCAGCTTTTGATTGATGAAGCGCGTCGTCAGCTTCCTGAAGTGAAAGAGTGGTGGCTGGCCACGGCCAATCATGCCGCGATCAAAGAGGAAGTGCTGGCGCGGTTTATGGTGTCCTGCGGCTTCTCACCGGTATCCGGCGGCTGGCGCTATATTCGCAGAAAAGAAACGCCGCTGATTCTTGACGAAATCAACCCAGAGAAACCATAACCCAAACGCGACAGCCTGACATCAGACAAAAACAAAACGACCGGGCATTACCCGGTCGCTACAGAGAAGCAGTGAGAGCGATTACGCTTCTATCGCCGCTCGCAGTTTTTTCATCGCATTCTTTTCTAACTGACGCACGCGCTCTGCGGAAACGCCGTATTGATCGGCCAGTTCCTGCAAGGTGGATTTGTTGTCATCATCCAACCAGCGGGCACGAATAATATGCTGACTACGTTCATCCAGCCCTTCCAGCGCGTAGGTGAGCTTATCCGCCGCATGCGTTTCCCAGTTATCTTCTTCAATGCCATCGGCAAAATCAGACGATTTATCCTGTAGGTAAAGCATCGGCGACATCGCCTTGCCGTCGTGCGAATCTTCTTCCGGCGTTGGATCGAACGTCATGTCCTGCGCAGCCATACGGGATTCCATCTCGCGCACGTCTTTGCTGGTCACGCCAAGTTCACGTGCTACCAGCTCGACTTCATCCTGATTAAACCAGCCGAGACGCGTTTTCGTCTTCCGCAGGTTAAAGAACAGCTTACGCTGTGCTTTGGTGGTCGCGACTTTCACAATACGCCAGTTACGCAGCACGTATTCGTGAATTTCTGCTTTGATCCAGTGCACGGCGAAAGAGACCAGACGCACGCCCACTTCAGGGTTAAAGCGACGTACCGCCTTCATCAGGCCGATGTTCCCTTCCTGAATCAGGTCCGCCTGTGGCAGGCCGTAGCCGGAATAGTTACGGGCAACGTGAATAACAAAACGCAGGTGTGACAGAATCAGGTGCTTAGCCGCATCCAGATCGCCCTGATAATGCAGTCGTTCAGCCAGCGCCCGCTCTTCCTCCGCCGTCAGCATCGGATAGGCATTGGCGGCACGAATATACCCTTCCAGACTGCCCTGGGGAACTAAGGTGAAAGTTTGCATATCTTTGGTCATTCAACCCTCTCAGTTGCTCTACTCGTCATATTGACGTCGACTATCTTAGCACTGCTTCACCGCATCGTTTTGCGCGAAAATGGCAAAACACGGCACCTTAAAGATAACTTTTATTAAAAACCCTAAAACTGGGTTACTCAAATCTTAAAAGCTGTCTATTCAGACTGTGATTTCGCTCGCAAGTTCCCATCATTTTATTCACCTCCTGCCAGAGATCAAGCAGGGGAAAAACGAGCCGTTAACGCACGAAAAACCAAGGGGAAAACACAGCGGGAAACGCAAAGAAGAGATGTCGCTGAGGAGATTTCCCCTGCAATACGGTCTGAATTACAGGGGATAATTATACCAGAAAACGCTTACTGTGGTGTAAAGCGGCGTAAATGTTGCACGGTGGCCAGCCAGGCGGCCAACCAGCCAATCATGCCGGCGATTAACAGCAGCAGCAGGGACTCATCCCAGCTCAGCCCTTTGACAGCAAACGTCGTACCAAAGACGGAAGCCACCTGTGCCACCACCGCATCCAGCTTCCAGACCAGCGCCTGCGATAGAATCAGCGATAGCACCGCGCCGCCGACGCCCATTGCCGCGCCACCATTCAGGAACGGACGCAAAATAAAGCCGTCCGTCGCGCCAATCAGCTTCATTACGTTGATGGTTTCACGGCGGCTGAAAATGCTCAGACGCACGCTGTTGCCGATCACCAAAAAGACAGCGACGACCATCAAAATGCCAATCGTCGCGGAAATCTGCCCGACCAGATTGGTCAGCGCCACCAGCCGTGCAAACCAGCTGTCGTCCATCCGAACTTCATCCACGCCCTGCGTCGCCGCGACGCGATCGCGCAGCGTCGTCAGCGTGGTGGAATCCTGAAAGCTCATTTTCGGCGTGATAATCGCTACGGCTGGCAGCGGGTTCTCTTCCAGCATATCGAGCGCGCCGCCAAAACCGGACCAGTTGCGGAACTCGCCCATCGCTTCATTGCGCGACAGGTAATTCACTTTATCAACGCCCTCTTCCGATTGAAGCTGCGTGATAACCGCCTGCGCCGCGTTGTCATCCAGCGATTTATCCAGATACACCGTCAGCTGAGGCGAGGGATACCACTGCGAAGCAGCCTGACTGACGTTTTTCCACACCAGATAACAGATGCTGGGCAATGCCAGCGAAATAGCGATGACCATGACGGTCAGGAACGTCGCCAGCGGCTGGCGCAGCATATCAGCCAGCGTATTCGTCCAGGCATAGCGCCACTGTTCCTGCCAGCCGCCGCGCAACGCTTTCGATTTTGCGACAGGCTTTTTCGCATTACGGACGTTATTCGCCATCGTGGTTTCCCCCCACCATGCGGCCATCCGACAGCGTCAGCACACGGTAATTACGGCGGGCAATCAGCCCGGTATCATGCGTCGCCATCAGGACGGTGACGCCGACGCGATTGAACTCTTCAAACAGACGCAAAATGCCTTCTGACAGCGCTTCGTCGAGGTTGCCAGTCGGTTCATCCGCCAGCAACACGGCGGGTTTGTTCACCACCGCGCGCGCAATGCCAACGCGTTGCTGCTCACCGCCGGACAGCTGGATAGGGTAGTTTTTCGCTTTATCCAGCAGGCCAACCTTGTCCAGCGCGGCGGAGACCCGACGACGGATATCCTCACTGCTGGCACCCGCGATGATGAGCGGCATCGCGACGTTGTCATAGACCGTGCGCTCCATCAGCAGATGGTGATCCTGAAAGATCATGCCGATCTGACGCCGCAGGAACGGGACTTCGCGTTTTTTCAGGCGGCTGATATTGTGGCCGCCAAACAAAATCTGACCCGCGCTGGGACGTTCAATGCCACAAATCAGTTTCAGCAGGGTGCTTTTCCCTGCGCCAGAATGGCCGGTCAGGAACGCCATTTCCGCGGGGCGCAGATGGAAATCCACCCCTTGCAATGCCTGACGCCCACCGAGGTAAGCTTTACTGACCTGTTCAAAACGAATCATCCGTTTTAATCCTCTCGGGCAAAAAGTGCCTCAATAAAATCGTCGGCCTTGAAGGGCCGTAAATCATCAATGCCTTCCCCTACCCCAATATAGCGGATAGGAATAGCGAACTGGTCGGCAATGGCGAAAATCACCCCGCCTTTCGCGGTACCGTCCAGCTTCGTCAGGGTAATCCCCGTCAGCCCAACGGCTTCATTAAACAGTTTGGCCTGGCTCACCGCGTTCTGCCCAGTGCTCGCATCCAGCGTCAGCATCACTTCATGTGGCGCGTCTTCGTCCAGCTTTTTCATCACGCGCACAATCTTTTTCAGCTCTTCCATCAGGTGCGCTTTGTTCTGCAAGCGACCGGCGGTATCCGCAATCAGGACATCAACGCCGCGCGCTTTCGCTGCCTGAATCGCATCGAAAATCACCGATGCCGAATCCGCACCCGTATGCTGCGCGACCACCGCCACGTTATTACGCTGTCCCCAGACCTGAAGCTGCTCGACCGCTGCCGCACGGAAGGTATCACCCGCCGCCAGCATCACGGATTTGCCCTGCGCCTGGAACTGGCGCGCCAGTTTCCCGATGGTGGTGGTTTTGCCCACGCCATTAACGCCAACCATCAGAATGACATAAGGCGTTTTGCCTTCGATATTCAGTGGGGCGTCCACCTTAGCAAGAATCTCCGCCATTTCGTCTTTCAGCTTCACAAAAAGCGTATCAGCATCTTTCAACTGGCGGCGGCTGGCGTGCTCTGTCAGGCTGGTGATGATTTTACGGGTCGTTTCGACCCCAACATCCGCAACCAGCAGTTGTTCTTCCAGTTCATCAAACAGATCGTCGTCGATTTTCTTACCGCGAAACAATCCGATAAATCCTGAACCGAGGTTCTGGCGCGTTTTTACCAGACTGCGTTTCAGGCGAGCAAAGAATCCCTCTTTTGTTGGGCGTTCCTGCTCTTGCGCAACAACCGGAACATCCTCTGGCTGCACGGATTCTTGTTCTTCGTATGTTTGTTCTTCCTGCTGCACGACGTCCGGTTCTGCTTCAGCCGCTGTCGCACTTTCGGCGATCTCGGTCTGTACGATCGGATCGACGACATCCCGATCGAGAACGTCATGTTCGATCGCGTCACGATCGTCTGTTTCAGAAATAATAGGGGCAGAAACGACAGGTTCAGAGGCGATAGGTTCAGAAACGTTGGCTTCCGGGACCGCGACGGTCGGTTCGTCAGCCGCTGCGGTAACGTCACGCTCGGCGGCCGGTTGGATCAGCGCTTCCGCTTCAACCTTTATCTCTTCTTCAACGACAGGCGCTTCCGGCAGCGGTTTCTCTACCTGCTCCGGCGCGTGCTCAACGGTTTGGTGAGCCGATGCTGCGGCATCCGACTCCGCCGCTGACGGCTGTTCTTCCACAACAATCTTCTCTTGAACAGTCGGCTGCTCTTGTTGTTTTTCTTCCTGTTTCCCTAATCCCAGCCAGGAAAAAAAACCGCGCTTCTTTTCTTTTGACATGTGCGATCGCGCTCCACGCTGCTCACCGCAGCGAATCAATCAATGAAAATCATATTTAAACAACAAGTTTAACACTTTCCTGCCGACAGCAACACGCAGCCAACGGGAGCAATGCCAGACAATTCTCCACGCGGCCAACAATCTTCGTAACGAAAGGCAATGTCCGTAACGAAGTGTGTCAAACGCCGCACGTTACCGGAAGGCCGCAGACAGCACAAAATTTTGGGTTAAGCGCCTTAACATCCATCTTAACATTCCCTCTACACGTAACCGCCGCTAGAATAGCGCCAGAAATTTCCTGCCCGTATCCACACCATGATGATGCGGCACAACAATAACCCTGTGAGCTATGGCTAAAAAAAACGCATCGTCAGCCGCCGGACAAATCCGAATCATCGGTGGTCAATGGCGCGGCAGAAAACTTCCGGTTCCTGATAGCCCCGGTTTACGTCCCACCACCGATCGCGTGCGGGAAACACTGTTTAACTGGTTGGCTCCCGTCATCCAACAGGCGCGCTGTCTGGACTGTTTTGCCGGCAGCGGCGCGCTCGGGCTGGAAGCCTTATCCCGTTATGCTGCTCACGCCACATTATTGGAAATGGAACGTGCAGTCGCCCAGCAATTAACGCAAAATCTGGCGCTGCTTCGGGCGGACAATGCCGAGGTGGTCAATACTGATGCCCTGAGCTGGCTGGCGAAGCCGGGCACACCATTTGACGTCGTGTTTCTCGATCCACCGTTTCGTAAAGAGCTGCTGAACAACACGCTTGCCCTGCTGGAACAACAGGGTTGGCTGGCGCCAGACGCGTGGATTTACGTGGAAACCGAGGCGGAAAATGCGCAACTGACCATCCCGGAGAATTGGCAACTGCACCGTGAGAAAATTGCGGGTCAGGTCGCCTACCGTTTATATATCCGTCAATAATCTTCGCAGCAGCGTAAGGGTAAGAGATGATTTTGATTAACCTTGGCAGGCTACTGATGCTGGGCGTGTGGGGATTTTTGTTGCTCAACCTGATTCAGCCGTTTCCCAGACCGTTGAATATCTTCATGACCGTGGCGATGGTGTTTATGATCCTGATGCATGGTTTTCAACTGCTGCTGTTAAAATCCAGCCAGCCGAAAGACAGCCCCGCGCTGAACCGCGCACTTCAGGCACGTATTTTCCTTTTTGGCGTGTTTGAACTGCTGGCGTGGCAGAGAAAGCAGCCTAAGCCGCCGAAGTCGTAACCGCTACTTCTGCTGGGGCACAAAGCGGATAAAGCGCGTGCCCTTTAGCTGCAACGATCCCTGCATACCGGTATCAAGCTGGTGGTAATCCGCGTTCTCAAGGCGCAACGTGATAGTCGTGCCGCTGGCAATCGGCCTGAACGTGACCTCATAAAGCATGTCCTCTACGACCATCACCTGATGCTCGCGCGCACGCCGACGGCTACGGGGAAACTCGCGTTTGTGCTTCACCTCTGCGGCCACAATACGCAGCGGGGCCGCATCATTCTGTGCTTCCCGGTCACGTTGGCGCCGATACTGCCGCGCCGCCAGCACCAAAATCGCGCCAACGGCCAACGCCAACAGCCAGGGGAAGTCATTCATCAGGGTTTCTTGCCGGGAAGATACGGAAACGCGGTCACGTTATCGCCTAAATCAGAAATGCGAGCGCTGCCTTTTTCCGTCACGGCATCAATACGGATGATCGCCTGTAGGGGGATAAAACTGCGGCTAACGCCGGAAAATTCCGTTTTCAGTTTCTCGGTTGATGGGTCAACCAACACCGCAGACTGGCTATCAAACACGAAGTCGGCAATTTCAATAAAACCGAACAGGCTGCTCTGCACCAACTCACGCACGTAAAGCTGGTAATTTTTACCGTTATTTATAAATTGAATACAATAAAGCGCGGACTCATTACTCATTCAACACAATGCTCCCTTCGAGACTTAACGGCGCCCATCTACAATAAAAACAGGCGATAACATACCATGAAGCTCACAGAAGTCGCATCCGTCTCACGACGTGTTGTTTAACTTCCTCACAATCCCCTACACTGAATAAAGAACGGTTTATTTTTATCCTGACACAAACAAAAACACAAAAAGGACACGCTATGCTTTGGTCATTTATTGCTGTGCTTTTTTCTGGTTGGTTATATGTGGACGCCAGCTACCGTGGTCCAACGTGGCAACGTTGGTTATTCAAACCGGTCACGATGCTACTGCTGCTGGCGCTGGCCTGGCAGACACCGCTGCTTGGCGTGCCGGGCTATTTGATTGTGCTGGGGCTGCTGGCAACGCTGGTCGCAGACACTTTGCTGTTGCTACCGACTCAGCGTCTGCTTTACGCATTTGGTGCTTATTTCCTCTCCCATCTGCTCTACACCATTAGCTTTTTTACCGGACAAATCGCGCTCACATTCTTCTGGCCGCTGGCATTAACGCTCGTCATTCTGGCCGCGATCCTGATCGCGATTATCTGGGGGCGATTGGAAGCACAGCGCTGGCCCGCCTGCGCATTCATCATCATGACCACGCTGATGGTCTGGATTGCCGGCGAGCGGTATTTTGCGCTGGGAACAAACGCAAATTTCTCCCTGCTGACCGGCACCGTACTGCTGTTTATCGCCCATGCAGCCTGGCTGATTCACCATTACCGTTTTCCGTTCCGCGCCCATCAGGCGATTGTGGCAGCGGGCTATTTTGGCGGCCATTTCCTGATTGTTCGCTCCCTCTATTTCTGACGTTGACGGCGCTCACGAAAGTCTGGCTAAGCATTGAGCGGCGGTGTAAAGTTCCTGATGAGAATCGCTATCACTAATAACCCAGGAGGAAAAGATGCACTCTCATCAGCACCACCACAGCGCTGAAAAGTCAGCCTGCTGCAATAACGGCGTTCACCACGCGTCGCGCAAAACCGCGCAACATACAAAAAGCTGCTGCAATGAACACGCGCAGCATTCGACTCACGCAGACCACAGCTGCTGTTCAACGAAACACACGTCTGATGCCACCGTACAGAGCGCGTGTAGCACAGAGCAGCATTCATCAGACAGCGGCGGTAGCGCGGATTCAGACGACCCCGACGGCGGAGACAGCGACAGGCCCCGATCCAACCAGCGTTTCAGCTGGAAAATCAGCGGGATGGATTGTCCCAGCTGCGCACGTAAAATCGAAAATGCAGTAAAAAATCTCACCGGAATTGAACAAGCCAAAGTGCTGTTCGCCACCGAAAAATTGGTTGTTGATGCCTACACCGATATTCGTCCTCAGGTTCAACACGCCGTTCAGCAAGCTGGCTTCACCTTGCAGGACACCGCACTCCCCCTCGCCCCACCAGAACCCTCTACCGTACGCCGTTTCGTACATGAATATGGTTTCTTAATACTTTTCACTTTGCTGGCTGCTGCAAGCTGGGGGCTTTCCCTGCTAAGCGAGCGCGGCGGGCAGATCGCGTTTATCGCGACCACGATTGTCGGGCTGGTGCCGATCCTGAAAAAAGCGGTGCAGCTCATTCGCACGGGCACGCCCTTCGCGATTGAAACGCTGATGAGCGTGGCTTCCATCGGGGCGCTCTTGATTGGCGCTACCACCGAAGCCACGGTCATTTTGCTGCTGTTTATGCTGGGCGAATACCTGGAGTCTTACGCGGCAAACCGCGCACGGCGCGGCGTAACAGCACTGATGGCGCTGCTTCCCGAAGACGCCACGGCGATCGTCAACGGGCAACGGCGTCTCGTGCCTGTCGCCAGTCTGGTTCCTGGCGATGTGATTGAAGTCGCGCCCGGCGGGCGACTCCCCGCCGATGCGGAGCTCTTGAACAGCGACGCCAGCTTTGATGAAAGCGCCCTGACCGGCGAGTCGGTACCCATTGAGCGTACGCCGGGTGAGAAAATTGCCGCCGGCAGCCTGTGCGTCGATCGGGTCGTGCAGCTGCGCGTGGTGTCACAGCCGGGCAACAGCGCAATCGACCGCATTCTGCAACTGATAGAAGAAGCGGAAGAGCGCCGCGCGCCGATAGAACGCTTCCTTGATAAGTTCAGCCGCTATTACACGCCGGCCATCATGCTGCTGTCGCTGCTGGTAATTCTGGTGCCACCGCTACTGCTGGCGCAGCCGTGGCAAGAGTGGATTTATCGCGGTCTGACGCTGCTGTTAATTGGCTGTCCGTGTGCGCTGGTGATCTCAACGCCTGCGGCGATTACGTCCGGGCTGGCTGCCGCAACGCGCCGTGGGGCGCTCATTAAAGGCGGTGCAGCGCTGGAATCGCTGGGCAGTATCAAGACTATCGCATTTGACAAGACAGGCACGCTAACGGAAGGCAAACCGCAGGTGACGGACGTGTTACCCGCCGCAGGCATTAGCGAAACGGCGCTGCTGACGCGCACCGCCGCCGTGGAGTCGGGTTCCCATCACCCGCTTGCCAAAGCCATCGTCCAGCATGCGTTATCCAGCAGCACGTTCCTGCCCTTGGCAGAAAACCGCCAAGCGCTGGCGGGTATCGGCGTGGAAGGCACGATAGGTGGCAAACGGATTCAAGTCAGCGCGCCGACTCGCGTCGCGCCCGATCTGCTTGATGACGGCTGGTTGCAGCGTGTTAACGCACTGGAAAACGAAGGGAAAACCGTCGTGGTGGTGCAAGAAGACGACAGCCTGCTCGGCATACTGGCGTTGAGCGATACCCTACGCCACGATGCACGTGAAGCGCTGGATGCCTTGCAGCAGTTGGGGATCCGAGGCGTGATGCTCACGGGCGATAATCCTCGCGCGGCGGCGGCGATTGCGGCGACATTAGGGATCGATTACCGCGCCAGCCTGCTTCCTGCCGATAAGGTCACGGCGGTCAGCGAGTTGAGTAAACAGCATCCCGTGGCGATGGTCGGCGACGGCATCAACGACGCCCCGGCAATGAAGGCTGCAACCATCGGGATTGCGATGGGAAGCGGTACGGATGTGGCGCTGGAAACAGCCGATGCGGCACTCACGCACAGCCGTCTGACCGGGCTGGCTGCCATGATTAGCCTGTCGCGGGCGACGCAGCATAATATTCGTCAGAACATTGCCATCGCGCTGGGGCTGAAAGCCGTCTTTCTGGTCACCAGCATTCTGGGTATTACCGGGCTGTGGCTCGCCGTGCTGGCAGATTCCGGCGCAACGGCACTGGTCACCGCCAACGCGCTGCGGCTGCTGAGAAAACGGGACTAATATTACCGTTGCAGGCTGTGGATTGAAGGATCGAGATACACGGAGCGACCACGGGGCGAGGCCTCCCTACGGGAACCTCATCCCCGTGTTTCTCCTAATCACACACGTCAACGAACGGTATAACGCACTGAGTATTATTGGCCTTTGCGCAGCAGATACCGATAGGGAAGCTGCTCGGTTTCCTGTGCCAGAAGCTCATGCTCCATGTACACACAAAAACCGGGAATATCGCGGGTGGTGGCCGGATCGTCGGCAATAATCAGCAGCGTTTGCCCGGTTTCCATCTGGCGTACCGTCTTACGCACCATCATCACAGGCTCAGGGCAGCGCAGCCCCTGCGCATCAAGGGTTTTATCCGGGTTGGTAAAGGGATCGGTCATCAACGTTCTCAGTGCAGGAATCAAAAAACCGCCTTAGTTTACGCTGAGGATTTCCCGACGCAAGCGACGACAACGTTTGCGCAGAAAACAACCATCCTTTCCCGGTAAAACACATTGCATTAGCGAAGCAATTGCGTATTATGCCGCCGCGTTGCAGCATAAATCTGCACGTTATCTCTTGGGTTCCCTAACCCCAATAACCAAAAAGGTCACATTATGTATCGTTTTACTCCCCAGCAGCGGCTTACGGCGCTGATCTGGCTATCGTTGTTCCATGTCCTGATCATTACGTCGAGTAATTATCTGGTCCAGCTCCCGGTATTGATTTTCGGTTTTCATACCACCTGGGGCGCGTTTACCTTCCCGTTTATTTTTCTGGCAACTGACCTGACGGTACGGATTTTCGGTGCACCGCTGGCGCGTCGTATCATTCTGACCGTGATGGTGCCTGCGCTGGTGATTTCCTATCTGGTGTCGAGTCTGTTCTATCAGGGATCGTGGCAGTCGTTCGAGGCGTTAAGTCAGGTGAATATCGTCGTGGCGCGTATCGCCTGCGCCAGCTTCATGGCTTATGTTCTCGGCCAGATTCTGGATGTTCACGTCTTCAACCGCCTGCGCCAGAAACGCGCGTGGTGGGTCGCGCCGGCCGTGTCGACCATGTTTGGTAATTTCAGCGATACGCTGGCCTTTTTCTTCATTGCGTTTTACCGCAGCACCGATACCTTTATGGCAGCAAACTGGGTTGAAATCGCGATGGTGGATTATGCCTTCAAGCTGCTGATCAGCCTGGCGTTCTTCCTGCCGATGTACGGCGTGATGCTGAACATGGTGCTCAAACGTCTGAGCGAGCAGAAAGGCTCGACCGACTACCGCTCCGTCCGCAGCCACCATTAATGCCTATCGGGCGGCCATTTGCGCCGCCTTTTCTCATTAAGTCACTCATCGTTTTGTAAAAATAACGCAGGCAACAACAACGGTTTGCAACAACAAAATGCTTGTTTTTGCTATCTGAATAGGGTGCCATACTGTTATTACCTGTTTATACCCGTCATATTTCAAGTTGCATGTGCGTTGGCTGCGTTCACTCACCCGAATCACTTACCTGAGTAAGCTCATCGGGATTCCTTCCCTTGCCGCCTGCCTGAAACTCGAATTATTTAGGGTATAGAAAGATTACCTGTTCAAAAACGAGAGAAAGGGATCCCATGTCGAATGTAATCAAATACCTCGGTGTCGGCTTGCTTGTCGGCCTGCTTGCTGCCTGTGATGGCAAAACGGATGACGCCGCAAAAGCGGGCGCGCAAGATAAACCTGCCGCAGAAGCCAGCGCGGGTCAGAATATTGAATTAATGGAAGGCAAGATTGCGTTTACCCTGCCCGCCGATATGCGCGACCAGAGCGGCAAAGTCGGAACGCAGGCGAACAACATGCACGTTTACGCCAATGACAATGGGCAGAAAGCGGTCATCGTGATTCTGGGCGACAACACCACGGAAGAGTTGACCGTGCTGGCGCAACGTCTGGAAGATCAACAGCGCACGCGTGACGCCAACCTTCAGGTCGTGACCAACAAAACCATCGACGTTGACGGCAAGAAGCTGCAACAGCTCGACAGCATTATTACCAGCAGCGGGCAGCAGGCTTATTCCTCTGTCGTGTTGGGCAAAGTGGAAAACCAACTGCTGACGTTGCAGATCACGCTGCCAGCCAGCAATCAGCAACAGGCACAGAGCGAAGCAGAAGGCATCATCCATACCCTGAAGCTGAAATAATCGGTATTATCGTCGGACAGTAGCCACCGAGGTGGCTACTGTTGTTCTCTTATACGTTAACGATCCGCTGAGCCAGCCGCCACGTCAGCGCCAGACCGCATAGTCCCAGCAGCGCCGCCGCCAGATAAATAGAGGCGATACCGGTATAGGCCATCAGCACACCCGCCACCGGCCCGACGACACCCAGCGACAAATCGAGAAATATGGTATAGGTTGCCAGCGCACTGCCTTGATTCTGCGGCGAGACAGCCTGAACGGCGACAACGCCTAATGCCGGGAACACCAAAGAGAAACCCGCCCCCGCGAGGAATGCGCCGATTTCTGCCATCAGCGGTTGCGTCGCGCCCCAGACCAGCAGCAACCCCACGATCTCAACCACAAAGCACGCCATCGCCACGCGCAATCCGCCAAATCGCTGAATACTGTTAGGAAACACCAGCCGTGCGCCGACAAAAGCACAGCTGAAAATCGTCAGCGTCAGCGCTGCGCCCTCCCAGTTCCGATCGGCATAAAACAGCGTAATAAAGGTGGCGATCACGCCAAAACCCGCAGAGGCGATCGCCAGAATAATGCCGTAAACCCAGACTTTCCCCAGCACTTCGCGAAAAGGAATCTTTTTCCCCGGCGCAACCTGCACCGCCGGGCGCGGCAGCGCAAGCACAATCGCCACCGCTGCGATCAGGATAATGCACACGGAGAGCAGTTTTAGCCCACCGATATGGTTAAGCCAGACGCCGAGCGGTGCGCCAATCGCCATCGCGCCGTAGGTGGCAATACCATTCCATGAAATTACGCGTCCGATGTGTCGGGAACCCACCACGCCAACTCCCCAGAGCGTCGCGCCGGTCCCGGCAAAACTCTGTCCGGCCCCCAGAACGATACGCCCGAGACACAATAACAGCAGCGTAATCACCGGCGAGGCGTCGCTAAAGGCAGCCAGCAGGTAAAACACCCCGCTCAGCATGACGCCAGCCAGCCCCCAGACGACGATTTTCTTCGGCCCTTTTTCATCGGCGCTACGCCCCGCGTGCGGGCGGCTCAATAGCGTGGAGAAGTATTGCAGGCTGATCACCAGCCCGGCCCAGAAGGCGCTATAGCCAAGGTGATCGTGCACGTATCCCGGCAGCACCGCCAACGGCAGACCAATATTCAAATAGCTGGCGAAGTTGAACGCCACAATTGAAACGATGCGCAGATTAAGGCGCAGACCGCTCAGCGACGGCTCGGATGGGGAAGGTGTTGGCATGGAAAATTCACTCGCTTAACGTCCGTGTATGACGTACGTTCAGAAAAACATCGAAAAGTAACATTCTTATATTGTTGGTTATAATCAAGCTTATGCTAATAAACTAATCCCGAACACAGGAGAAACGCAATGCCTGTACCGGCAGACCCGGATCGCAAATCAACATCGTCACCCCCAGAAGGGGACACATCGCCACAGCAACCTCTCTCGTTTCTGGGCAAGAGCAAACGTCTGGCCGCTCGTATTCAGGCAATTCCCAGTGTGGCACACCTGATCCGCGCGGGCGAACGCTTCAACGATCGCATGGGCAACCAGTTTGGCGCGGCGATTACCTATTTTTCCTTTCTGTCGCTGATCCCGATTCTCATGGTGTCTTTTGCCGCCGTCGGTTTTGTGCTGGCCTCCAATCCCGATCTGCTGACAGGGCTGATTAACCGCATCGTTAACAGTATCAGCGATCCGAATCTGGCTACTACGCTGAAAAATACCGTCAACACGGCCGTGCAGCAGCGTACCACCGTCGGGATTACCGGTTTGCTGATCGCGCTCTATTCCGGCATTAGCTGGATGGGAAACCTACGTGAAGCGATTCGCGCCCAGTCGCGCGATGTGTGGGAACGGAACCCGAAAGACGAAGAGAAGATTTACTTTCAATACACGCGGGATTTCCTGTCGCTAACGGGCCTGGTCATTGCGCTTATCATTACGCTTTTCCTGACTTCCGTTGCTGGCACCGCGCAAAACATGATTGTGACCGCGCTGGGGCTGGATGGCATCGAGTGGTTGCGCCCCGCGTTGACGCTGATTGCCCTGTCGATCTCCATCTTTGCCAACTATTTGTTATTTCTGTGGATATTCTTCGTTTTACCGCGTCATAAACCCAAGCGCAAAGCGCTCTTTCGCGGCACGCTGATCGCCGCCGTGGGCTTTGAAGTCATCAAATTCGCGATGACCGTCGCGCTGCCTAAACTGGCCAGCTCGCCTTCTGGTGCCGCGTTCGGTTCAGTCATTGGCCTGATGGCGTTCTTCTATTTCTTCGCGCGTCTGACGCTCTTTTGCGCCGCCTGGATCGCAACGGCGAACTATAAAGGCGACACCTCGACAGATCAGAATGAACAAGAGAAAGAACCGCCGTCACCTCGCTAAAAGCAGCGGGAAAGCACTGGTTTTCCGATCTGCATCATGAAAAAATAAAACATCGTTTCAAGACTATTGACTCAGTCTCACGTAATGTTGAGACTGACGTTAATTTCCGCGTTTTTTATACCCAATAAACATCAGGTGCAGGGTACCTTTTCAAAGGCCAAAAGTGATGACAACTACTAACATTGCCGTAATCGGCGAATGCATGATCGAACTGTCGCAGAAGGGCACGGATCTTAACCGTGGATTTGGCGGCGATACGCTGAACACTGCCGTTTACATTGCCCGTCAGGTAAACGCCGATAAGCTGGGCGTGCATTACGTGACCGCACTCGGCACCGATAGCTTCAGTACCGAAATGGTTGCCGCCTGGCAAAAAGAAGGGGTGAAAACCGACCTGATTCAGCGACTGGACAACAAGTTGCCCGGTTTATACTTCATTGAAACTGACGCAAGCGGCGAGCGCACGTTCTACTATTGGCGCAATGACGCCGCTGCCCGCTACTGGCTGGACAGCCCGGAAGCAGAAAAGATCGGTCAGTCACTGGCACACTTTGACTATCTCTACCTGAGCGGCATCAGTCTGGCGATTCTGAACGCCGAAAGCCGTCAACGTCTCCTCGTCCTGCTGCGCGCCTGCCGCGCCAACGGCGGTAAAGTGATTTTTGATAACAACTACCGCCCACGTCTGTGGCAGAGCAAGGAAGAGACGCAACAGGCCTACACCGACATCCTGTCCTGTACGGATATTGCTTTCCTGACGCTGGATGACGAAGATATGCTGTGGGGCGCGAAGCCGCTGGAAGCAGTGTTGGAGCGGACGCACAATCTGGGCGTTAGCGAAGTGGTGATCAAACGCGGCGCGGATTCCTGCATCGTGTCAGAACGTGGACAAGCGCTGGTTGATGTCCCGGCGATCAAACTGCCAAAAGAAAAAGTGGTCGATACCACCGCAGCGGGCGATTCTTTCAGCGCAGGCTACCTGTCAGTGCGCCTGAATGGCGGCAGCACGCAGGAAGCGGCACAGCGCGGCCACCTGACGGCCAGCACGGTCATTCAATACCGTGGCGCGATTATCCCGCTTGAGGCAATGCCTGCATAAACAGGATGTCGCGTGATAATAAGATAAAGGCCGCAATTGCGGCCTTTTCTATTTACAGATTAATAACTTACTGTGCGGCGGGAGCCGTTTCCTGCGGTTTTGCTCCTTCAGGAACGGTCCCTTCAGGCGCAGCAGCAGCCGCGCTGGCAACCGGCTCGGTCACTGGTGTCATAATCCGGTCGTAGGCTTCCTGCAACGCCTTCATATTCGCTTCCGGCTCGCCGGGCTGTTGGATCAGCATCAGCGTCGTATCCTGTACCAGCTGCTGGTGCAGTTCCTGGTTCAGCATATCGAGCGTCAGCGCGGACAGATAGGTCTGGCGCAGTTTCTGATACTGCTCGGGAGCAATATCGACGACACCGTTTTGCTGAGAGCGCAGGCGCTGATCCATCAGGATGTCCGTGCTGGTACGCGCATAAGTGGCAAACAGCTTATTCAGCTCATCCGTCTTGCGCGCGATTAGCGCATCAAACTCTTGCTGTGTCAGCCCTTTTTCACGCAGCGTCGCCAGCTCACGCGCGATAAACGTCACGCCCGGCTCAACGCCTTCGCTATTCGGTACATCCATATTAATCGCGCACTGAGAGCGGGTATAAAACACATTGCAATCGAAGCGGAGGTTGTTGCCCTTCAGCGGACTCTTCTCCAGCACCTGCTGCAAGTGCCAGAACATCGCTTCCCGCGTCATATCGCCCAGCCAGTAGCGAACCAACGCCTGCGATTCACGAATCGGGTGCCACGGGGCATCCCACATCAGCGACAGCGTATCCTGCTGGACGTTATTATTCATCAGGCTGATCGCCTGCGTCGGCAGCGGGCTTAACGTCGGTAAGGGCGCTGGAGCTTCACGTTTCCCTTCCAGCGGGGAGAAGACTTTCCCGATCTGCTCGATCACGCTGCGGTTATCCACATGACCGACGATGTAGAGCGTCATTGCATCTGGCGTATACCAGGCTTTATAAAATTGTTGGAGCTGTTCGCCATTTAATGGCGGTTTGACGTCCTGAGCAGGATCGTGCGCCAGCAGGGGCGAGCCTTTCAGGCGATAGCGCCAGCTCGGATCCTGTGGGTTAATCGGAAAGGTTGCCACCTGATCGGGCACCTTCAGCGCGGCCTGTAGGCTTTTTTCGTCGAACGTCATCTGCCCTGCGCTTTCCGCCAGCCACGTCAGCGCTTCTTTCAGCAGCTCGGGGCGGTTGTTCGGCAAACTCAGGTTATACGACGTGAAATCGTACGAGATAATGGCCGGAGGCAGGACGCGGGAACCGTTAGCATCGCGCATCCACATGGACGGTCGCTGAGCTGCGGACAATTTATCGCCGGGCGCTAAGGCCAGACGAGGAAGAAAATGGGCAAAGCCTACCTGCTGGGCGTTTTCCAGCAGCGACCCGGCATTAACAACCAGACGCAGCTCAACCCGATCGCCGGGGCGCTGTGGTGTGGTTAATAACTGCCAGGTAAAACCATTATCAAGCTTACCCTGCTGCCAGGCAGGATCGGGCTGTAGTGCTTCAGCCTGCACGCTGCTGCTGACCACGGCCAGCAACAAACCACCAACGAAAAGCGCCTTTTTGGTGCCCTGCATGTGAACCCCTACTCATAGCTATCCAACATAATAATGTGGTTATTGTTGATCATTATGGTGACCTTGCGTCTGTCACCGCACACTCTCGTGGATATATCACGGAAAAAATTGAAGACGCGAAGTGTACCATTCCCTTAGACCGCGCGCTTTTGTCTATGTCACTCCAGGAGGCGAAATAATCTGCAAAAAAGGCAAAAATAGTTATATTTAACAATATTTTTACGTTTCATGGCGGGTAAGAAAAGCGGGAGAGGCGATTTGCTTTGACTCGTTGAGAGGCAAAAAAATTCCCCACGGTGCGTTAACACCGCAGGGAACTGATTTAGCAAGCTATACCGGAATGCTCACTGTAACCGGAATGATAACTGCATGCTGGAATTACGACTGCGCCGTCGGCGTGGCCGCGTTATCGCTTTTATTGGTGCCGGACAGTTCAGCATCCAGCTTCTTCTCATCCAGCTCGCGGCAGTATTTCGCTACCACGATGGTCGCAACGCCGTTACCAATCAGGTTGGTCAACGCACGGGCTTCTGACATGAAACGGTCAATACCCAGAATCAGCGCCAAACCGGCAACAGGCAGATGACCCACAGCAGACAGCGTTGCCGCCAGCACGATGAATCCACTTCCCGTCACGCCCGCTGCACCTTTAGAGGACAGCAGCAGCACCACCAGCAGGGTAATCTGATGCCAGATGTCCATGTGGCTGTTGGTTGCCTGAGCGATAAATACCGCCGCCATCGTCAGGTAGATAGAGGTACCGTCAAGGTTGAACGAGTAACCAGTAGGGATCACCAGACCAACGACAGATTTTTTACAACCGACCTTCTCCATCTTCTCCAGCATACGTGGCAGCACGGATTCAGAAGAGGACGTACCCAGCACGATCAGCAGTTCTTCACGGATGTAGCGAATGAATTTGAAGATACTGAAGCCCGTCGCTTTGGCAATACTGCCCAGCACCAGGAAGATGAACAGAACACAGGTGATGTAGAAGCAGGCGATCAGCTGTCCCAGTTGCACCAGCGTACCGACACCATATTTACCGATGGTGAAGGCCATTGCACCGAACGCACCCAGCGGAGCCAGTTTCATGATCATGTTAATGACGCCGAAAATGACCTTGGAGAAGCTGTCGATCACGTCAAAAATCACTTTGCCTTTTGGCCCTAAGCGATGCAGCGCAAAGCCGAACATCACAGCAAACAGCAGAACCTGCAAGATATTACCGCTGGCAAACGCACCGACCACACTCGCCGGAATCACGTCCATCAGGAACGGAATCAGACCCTGTTGCGAAGCCTGTTGGGTATAAACCGCCACCGCAGACGCATCAAGCGTACTTGGATCGATGTTCATGCCCGCGCCAGGTTGCACGATGTTGACCACGACCAGGCCGATAATCAGCGCAATCGTACTCACGATTTCAAAATACAGCAGGGCGACCGCACCAGTACGACCGACCGACTTCATGCTTTCCATTCCTGCGATACCGGTAACGACCGTACAGAAGATAACCGGCGCAATAATCATTTTAATTAATTTAACAAACCCATCGCCCAGAGGCTTCATTTGCTCGCCAAGCTGGGGGTAGAAATGCCCCAACAGTATCCCTATCGTAATGGCGGCAAGAACTTGAAAATAAAGACTTTTAAAAATTGATGTTTTCATACATACGTCCTATGGTGGGGAAAACACAGGAGGGGAATAGGGTACGAAAATGCCGCCTGTGATTGCGCCGGAAAGTAACATTGCAATAACAAGCTGAGAATGTTTTATAAGTTTAGTTTGTGAACGGCAGGTTAAAAACAAGAGCTGAATCACGTCAGCAAGAATTATAAAGAAACATCAATGCAATTTACTTGTAACAGATGCACATTTTTGCAGCAGAGCAATCCTCTTAAAAACCGCTCAAACCCCCGCCATACGGGGAAGACGCGTTTCAGGAAACCCATCGACAAAAAGTAACATTTACGTTACCTATGAATATTCAGGAAGACGCGGTGAGGCAATGAATGCCGCATTTCTTATCGCGCCGCGCCAGCTGCATGGCAAAACGCGCCTGTGACAACAGCAGCGCTGCCGCCTCTGGCCGAGGATCGGTAATAGTGAGGATACCCACGCTGACAGCCCGCTCAGGCTGGGCGTCCGCAGGTAAAAAAGGCAGGTTAATCGCCAGCATGACATGTTGTGCCCAATCTTGCGCTTGCCCAGCAGATTCCAGCGTTTTCCCGATGAGGGCGAACTCATCACAATCGAGACGTGCCAGATAGGTGGACCCTGCTGCCTCGTGCTGTTCTTCAATCACCGCGCTAAGCTGCGTAGCCAGCGTGGTCATATCGCCCTGCTTACCGGCTGAGGCACCAAGCCCAAAAACCAGCAGGCTGAACGGGGTAGCATCAGCCAGACGCTGTTCGAGGCGTCGCATAAAATGCGCTTTATCCGGCAACCCCGCCCCTTCCGTTCCGGCAGCGAGAGACTGCTCCAGCAGTTGTTGATTACGGTTGTAGCTGCGCACCAGCGCACCCAGCTCATCGTCCTGATGCCAGGGCGGCAGCGTGAGCGGACGGTGGAGCATGGCGTCCGGCGGGAGATTCTGTAACTCGATAATAATCCCACGCAGCGGGTGTATCAGCAGGCGGTTCATGCACCAGGTAATGGCGATCGACATAATCAACGCCAGTAGCAGGTAAGTTGCCAGCATGGTTGAAAAGGTGCTGACGATAAATTGATACATCCGGTAGGAATCCGCCTGCAAGACCAGATGTGCCAGCGGCGCTGAATACTGCGTCTGCGGCGGGGAATAGAGCGGAATAGAAATACGGATCGGCAGCCTGAATACCCGAGCGATCCAGTCTGGCACCGGGCGTTCTTTCGGGAAATTCGCGTGCAGCGTCTGGAAATCATCCGGCAGCAGCACATCTGCCCGGCTCAGAAAGGCAACCGGTAATAGGCTGTCCAGAATATTGCCCGCCCGCTGTACTTCACCTTGCAGCACCGCATCCGTCAGCGGTTGACGCACGGAATAGGCGATACTTTCCAGCTGTCTGGCATAGTCTTCACGGCGCTGATGAACGAAGTGAAAGAGCTGTATGACGATAAACAGGCTGATCGTCACCAGTGCCACGGCAGACACGGCTGTCATCTGTTTAATCGTTAATGAACGTCTGAGCCGCAAGCGCTTTCTCCGTCAACCTTTATGCAGACCTGAATAGATGCGTAGTATAAGGCAGCTTATCGCCGCCTTAACGCTGTTTTCTACGGATATTCGGGGGATTTCATCTTAATCCTAGGCTACCCCCAGCAACCGCGGTAACGCGGCCTCAGGATAGGGTATATCCCCTGCATAAGCCAGTGCGGCTATTCGGTAGCAGACAGAAGGTGGCGGACGCCGCCGGGAGAAGAATCGGGCAAGCTTTTCGCTTGCCCGATCGCGTCACAAGATGAGGTTATTGCGGGTACGGCACCCAGTCCCCGCCGTTCAGACGAATGTAGGGTTTTCCCTGATATTGCATCACGATAGCGTTCTCATTTTCCGAAATCGCTTCCGTTTGCGGCAGTGCGTTCGTCAGCGCTTGCCAGTCAACAGAAGGCGCGCTGAACACTTTGCCGTCCACCATTCGCGCCACCAGCTCGGAAATTGCCAGATAGCTGCTCGGCGACGTAATCTCCAGCGCGTTGCCCTGATGCGGTGCCTGTAGGCCAAACAGTTTCACGCCGACGGGAATATGCGTGATGCTCGGGCTGGGAATATCGCGTAGCCCGGACATTTGCATCTTATCTCCAGCCAGCGCCGCGCCGTGCTCCGGCACCACAATCACCATCACCTTGCGGCCGGATTTTTGCAACTCGTCAAAAAACGCATCCAACTGGTCAAACAGAATCTTCGCGCGTGGCGCATAGTCCGCCGACTGGTTGGTGCCGACAAAACGGTTGCCGTCATGCAGCGGAATTAGGTTAAAGAAGGTCGCGTTGCGCGTTGTCGTCGCTTTATCCCGCTCGCTCAGCCAGCGATTTAACAGCTCCAGATCGTTATAAATCGGCTCGCCGTCGAACGAGGTAATCTGGTGGCTGATTCCCTCCTGCGACAGCATTGGGATCTGAATATCGCCCTCTTCACGCACCTCACGCAGGTAATTACCAAAGACGCCGGAGTGATCGAGCATCAGCTGTTCTTCAAAGCCCAACTTCACCAAATTGCTAAACAGGTAGCACTGTTGATTCACTGGCTGGTACAAATCCGTGTGGGACTGCTGGCCGCAGCTTGCGCGCAGCAGACGAATAGATGCCGGTCCGCTATAGGCGGTGGCAGAGTTAAACTGACGGAACAGGATATCGAACTTCTTCCACAGCGGGTGATTGTCCAACTGCGCGACTTCCAGATCCGACCACGACAGCGAACAAATATTGATAATCAGGAGATCAAAAGGCTGTGCATCCTGCGGCAGCGCGGCAGGGAACGCCGTGGTTCGCGCTTTTTCTCGCGTATAGAACTGGTTCAGATAAGCCGTTAGGTTCGCGTTCGTTGGCGGTAATGTCGCTTCGGGCAACGCGGCATCGCCTCCCGTTGGAGACGCTGCCGCCGAGGGGGCGGACGTCGTCGATACCGCGGGCATCAGCGACACAGCAGGCCCCGCCAGATTGACGATGTTTAACCACGCCAGCGCCGCCACGGTAAACACCGTAATACGAATCCACTGCGCGAAAAACAGGTAAGCCACGCTAATGACCACCGCCGCGCCGACCATTTGCCAGTTAATGAAGCGATTTAACAGCTCCAGCAAGTAGGACGCGCTAAAGCCAGCAACCTGTGTTCCCTGACTGAGAATGCTGTTGACGCCCGGCAGCCAGGTATCGTGATAAAACAACCCGATACCGAGCGGGATGGCAATAATATGCCGCCAGCGGTGCAGCGTGACGTTGGGGATTGGGAACAGCAGAAACGCCAGAAAGACCAGATTAAGCAGCGGATGAAAATTCAGGTAGCCAAACCATAGCAGGGCAAATTTCAGCAAAAAATACAAATTCCAGGCACCGAGCCCACGCCAGTAGCGCCATAGGTTCTGCTGTTTTTGCGTATGATTTTGCTGAGTACGTGTTTTTTCGTCCATTTTATTTTTTAGTCTCTGCTGAAGTCGGCTTGGTTGAGACCGTCTTTGTTGAAGAAGGGCTGCGCATCCAGACGCTTGCAGGCTTCAGGTAGCGCGGCGACAGCAGCCTGTTTTTCCAGTACTGAAGCCAGTGGGGAATCACACGGTGCGCCAGATAGCCAAGCGTAAAGAAGACGACCGCGCTCAATAACACCAGTTGAATGATATCCATCAGGTTCATGACGGTTCTCCCGGTGCGCGGGCCAGTAAATCAGGTTTCAGTAAATCAATCGCAATGGGTTCACGCCGCGGCGTCTGGCTGTGCGGTGTAGATACGGCCTGCTGCAATTGAACATAATCGTTAATCTGCTGTTCCTGGCCCAGCGTATCGTCCTGCACCAGCGATTTAACTTCTGCCAGAATCTGTAGGTCTTGTGACCAGACAATCCGATTGCTGAACGCTTCATCTACCGGCAGGCGGAAAATGGATTTCAGCGCAATATCCAGCTCATTCAGGCGGCAATTGGACAGGAACAAAAACAGCCGCCCCTGCGCGATCGTGACGACATCGCCAAAGCGCCGCAGCGTACACAGCGTCAACGCCTGCGCCGCCCGTACGCCCGGCACGGGGCGCAATGCGACAAGCACGCCTTTGCTGCCTTCCGGCATGAGCGTGCTATCAATCAACATCTGCACAGACTGTCGAAAGGTCTCAGGAGGCTGATAGCCCTTAATCTGTAGCGGCCGCATGGTGGTCAGCAAGACCTCGACATCGACAGGAACATGCTTGGTAAAGCGCTGCCCCTGCACGCTTTCGATCCGCGCCAGAAAACGGGATAGCGGCTCGGAATGGGAGACAATAATATTGGCGCCACATGCCAACAGCAGGCGCTCATCGCTGGCACGCAGACAAGGCTTCATTTCACGCACCACAATCTTCAGCAATTCACCACGCTGCCGCCGCAGGCTATGAACCTGTTTGACAAGCGTATCCACCTGACTGGTTTGATTGAGCGCAAAAACGAGGGTAGCTGCATTGGTCAGCATGCCGGTTTGTACCAAGATGGCGTTGTCGTCCAGCAGTTGCCAGTGTTCTGACAGCGCAGGCGCGCCTTCCATCACGCTCTTTTCCATCAAGAACAGCCCATCGTCATCCAGAGACGGCGTGAGAACGGGCTCCTCTTCCTTCAACATGTGCCATCCGTCATTGCCGGATTGCAGCATCTGTACCTTATTCGCCCGCACGCCTCTTTCCGTTGCCCACCATGACACCAGATACTGTGCGCGATCCTGTTGCCATTGCAGGCTGGCTAAACCATAGAGCCCGCGATGTTGGGAAATCAGCATATTTCTCAGACGGGTTACGCCGCTGCTGTGGCCGATCACCACCAGCGTACACTGGCGCTGATGTAGCCATGCCGCCGTGTCATCCACCCAGCGTTGAAGCCTTTCCGGCGAAATATCCCGCCACAGGCTAGCCGGTGCATAAAGCACCAGAAGGCGATTTTTGGGGCGTAATGCGCGCATTAAATCATCGGTTAAATTCAGCAACGCGGCTTTATTTTCCGGCAATGCATAGCAAGATAATTGTTTTATTTCAGTATCATTTATTTCGGTAGAAAGCAGCGCGGTCAACAGCGAATCAGACCGCTCCCCACAGCCTATTAACGTCACTCTCGCGTCGTTATTCTGGCCATGTATGATTTGCTGGCAAAATAATGTGGCATCAACCTGTCGGTCGATATTTACCCAATAAAAGCCAGCCTTCTGGAGCGTAACCAGCTCATCCCAAAGGTCACGAATACCTAATGAAAAGTTCTGCTTCATAGACTGATTTCTTTTCCGTTAATGGCGGCATTCCACCTTAAATATACAGTCAAAATAAACTCTAGCAGCCCCTTGCGGGATCACAACTGTACGCTATGAATTATTCCTATCCGTTGATAAATCACCCGTTACTATTTTTTCCTATTCACATTGCAATCATGAATTCATTGCTATAGTTAATTGGCACACCTGACTCCTGATTAAAGACAGCAGAGGCGTAAACCTTCATCTGCCAGACTGTCTGTTATGGGTGCAAAAAGAAGCACCACATCTGCCATTCAGATGTTTCCCTTTATCGATCTCAATGATCATGGATAGCCTATTTCAGAGGCATGGGATGAATAACGAACCGACTCGTATAGATACCAGCGCACGCGCCGATTTAACCGAAAATGCAAGAGCCGATGACGATCTACGGGTTCTCAGTCAGGCCTTTTCTTTACCTGAAATAAACTATATCGATATCGCCCGTCAGGCGCGTCTGAGCCAAATGATGGCTCGCTGGCCGCTGCTGGATGAATTAAAAGAACCGGCCGGGAGCGACTGACGATGCCCGTGATTGCATTGCAGGGAATCCGCGGCGGCGTGGGCACAACCTCGATAGCCGCCGCACTGGGGTGGGCCTTCCAACGGCTGGGTGAATCCGCGCTGGTGATTGATTTCTCGCCGGACAATTTGCTGCGCATTCACTTTAATATGCCGTTTGAGCAACGCCGCGGCTGGGCGCGAGCAGAAGCCGACGGCGCGCCGTGGCAAACCGGCGCTATGCAATATCTACCCGGACTGGATTTTCTGCCGTTCGGTCGCCTGAACACGCAGGAAGTCGCCACGCTCCAACAGCATTACCACCAGCACCCTGCACGCTGGCAAAACAATCTGACGCAGCTCAGCGCGGCGGGTCGCCATCGCTGGATACTGATCGATGTCCCGGCGGACAATAGCCCGCTCACGCGGCAGGCGCTAGCCACCGCGAACACCGTGTTTCAGGTGGTGGCGGCGGATGCCAACTGCCATTCGCGCTTACATCAGCAGGTATTGCCGCGTCAGTGTCATTTTCTGGTGAATCAATTCTCCACCCTCAGCACGCTCCAGCAGGATTTACACCAGCTCTGGCTGCACACGCTTTCACACCTGTTGCCGCTGGTAGTACACCGCGACGAAGCCCTGGCAGAATCGCTAATGCTGAAACAGCCGCTGGGTGAGTGCCGCCCGGACAGCGTGGCAGCGGAAGAGATCATGACGCTGGCAAACTGGTGCCTGATTCACGTTAAGGAAAGCGGCGTATGAGCGGGATCCTGCGCCTCTTTCTCGTCCCACCCGCCAGACAGGCGATACAGCAGCGCTACCGCGGCTATCGTCAGCAGGGAGCGTCCGCTTTCGCCGCCTTTTTCGCTACGCTGTTTGCGATACTCGGCTGGATCTTCCTGCGGCTGGAGTCTGAGGGTTGGCAACAGATTCGCGCGCAGCGAACCTACTGGTTCCCACACATCTCACCTCAACGTCCGCGTCCGGCCGATATTCTTCGCTACCTGACGCAGGGTCTTTGGCTGCTGACCATCAAAAACGGCCAGCTGCCGACATCGCGCCGCAATGTCTTCTCCGCGCTACCGCGCTGGCGGCAACGCTACATGAACGCGCAGCAAGCGCTGTTTGCCCGCTTTAGCCACGCGAATACTGACGATCGCGAAGACAGTGATTCAGCTTCAGCCAAAACGAACAGCATACAAACGCTGGTGACGGTGATACTGAGCCTGCTGTGTGCGGCGCTGGCGCTGCTATGCATCACGCAGCCGTTTGATTTGCTGTCGCAGTTTATCTTCATGACGCTGCTGTGGAGCATCGCCATGCTCGTTCGTAACATGCCGGGACGCATGCCAACGCTCATGATGATCGCCCTTTCCTTCACGGTCTCCTGCCGTTATCTGTGGTGGCGCTACACTGAAACGCTGAACTGGGACGACCCTCTCAGCCTGATCTGCGGCATGCTACTGCTGGCGGCGGAAACCTATGCCTGGGTCGTGTTGGTGCTGGGTTATTTCCAGACGATTTGGCCGCTGAACCGCCATCCAGTTTCACTGCCGGAAGACAGCAAAACGTGGCCGACCGTCGATCTGATGATCCCGACCTACAACGAACCGTTGAGCGTCGTAAAACCGACGGTGTATGCCGCGCTGGGCATCGACTGGCCTAAGGATAAGCTCAATATTTATATTCTGGATGACGGCGGCCGCGCCGAATTTAAAGCCTTCGCAGAAGAAGTCGGCGTCCATTACATCGCCCGCGTCACACACGAACATGCCAAAGCCGGGAACATCAACAACGCCCTGAAACAGGCGGAAGGCGAATTCGTCGCCATTTTCGACTGTGACCACGTCCCGACCCGTTCCTTTCTGCAATTAACCATGGGCTGGTTTTTCAAAGACAAAAAGCTGGCGATGCTGCAAACGCCGCACCATTTCTTCTCACCTGACCCGTTTGAGCGCAACCTGGGCCGCTTCCGCCGCACGCCTAATGAAGGCACGTTGTTCTACGGCCTGGTTCAGGACGGTAACGACATGTGGGACGCCACGTTCTTCTGCGGCTCCTGCGCCATCCTGCGGCGTAAACCGCTGGATGAGATTGGCGGTATCGCGGTCGAAACGGTCACGGAGGATGCGCACACCTCGCTGCGCCTGCATCGCCGTGGATACAGCTCGGCATATATCCGCATTCCGCAGGCCGCCGGACTCGCGACCGAGAGCCTCTCGGCCCACATCGGGCAACGTATCCGCTGGGCACGCGGCATGGTACAGATCTTCCGGTTGGATAACCCGCTGTTAGGCAAAGGGCTAAAACTGGGGCAACGGCTGTGTTACGCCAACGCCATGATGCACTTTCTGTCCGGTATTCCTCGGCTGATCTTCCTGACTGCGCCGCTGGCGTTTCTCCTGCTGCATGCCTACATCATTTTCGCCCCGGCTCTGGCCATCGCGCTCTACGTGCTACCGCACATGGTGCACGCCAGCCTGACCAACTCACGCATTCAGGGTCGCTACCGCCACTCGTTCTGGAGTGAAATCTATGAAACCGTGCTGGCGTGGTACATCGCCCGCCCGACTACCGTCGCGCTGTTTAACCCGCACAAAGGGAAATTCAACGTGACGGCCAAAGGCGGGCTGGTTGAAGAACAGCACGTTGACTGGGTGATCACGCGGCCTTATCTGGTGCTGGTGCTGCTGAATATCGCCGGCGTGGTGTACGGCGTCTGGCGCCTGATTTACGGGCCGCAGGAAGAGATCATGACGGTGCTCATCAGCCTGCTTTGGGTCGCGTATAACATGACCATTCTGGGTGGAGCCGTTGCGGTTGCGGTAGAGGCCAAACAGGTTCGTCAGGCGCATCGGGTGGAGATGTCGATGTCCGCCGCGATTCTGCGCCCCGATGGCCATCTTTTCCCCTGCGTCCTGCGCGACTATTCCGATGGCGGCGTCGGCGTTGAAACCCGCGAGTCAGGCATTCTTCAGGTCGGGGACAGCGTCTCGCTGCTGTTAAAACGCGGCCAGCAGGAATACGCCTTCCCTTTCAGCGTCACCCGCGCGTTCGATAACAAGATTGGCCTGCGCATGACCAATCTGACCATCCGCCAGCATATTGATTTCATTCAGTGTACCTTTGCTCGCGCCGATACCTGGGCGCTCTGGCAAGACAGTTTCCCGCAGGATAAACCGGTCGAAAGTCTGGTTGATGTGCTGGCACTCGGCTTTCGCGGTTACCTGCGTCTGGCGGATTACGCCCCGCCCGTCATACGCAACATTATTCTGGCCTTCCTCAACATCGTGGTCTGGGTCGTGTCATTCATCCCGCGCTATGTAGGAAAACGCACCGTCACAGACCAGCCGGACGCTGCACTACCGGAAAAAGTCGTCCATCAGGGCAAGACGCCATTTGCCCATGAAACGCGATTTGCACAAGAGAACCTGTTTGCAGAAAAGACAGTGGCTTGATTGCCATTCACAGGCCGTGATCAACGGTCTTTCTCCCGACAACGAGAAAGACCCTTAACATTGATGATGACACGATGACGAAAAAAATAATCTGGTTCACCGCATTGGCTTTAGGCGTCAGCTCATTATCTCAGGCTGTCACCGCGCCGCACGCATCGACTCCGACAACGGGGGATGCAACCCAGCCGCCTGCCACCGCAACGCCAGCGACGACCATGCCTGCGGTTCCACTGGCGCCGCCGTCGACCAACGCTGCCGTGCGCAACGTGATGCTGCCCTTTGCGCAAATCGCACCGGCCCCGGGCACCTTTGCATTACGCGGCGTCAATCCCGATGGGCAAATTGAGTTCGGCGTTCGCAGCGACGAGGTGGTCACACAGGCATCGCTCGACCTCGAATTTACCCCGTCACCGGCGCTGATCCCCACCGAGTCGCATATCAAGATTTACCTGAACAACGAGCTAATGGGCGTCACGCCACTTGGCAAAGAGCAGATGGGGAAATCCAACCGCGTTCATATTCCTATCGATCCACGCTACATCACGGACTTTAACCGCCTGCAACTGGTGTTCGTCGGCCATTATCAGAACATCTGTGAAAACCCGGCCAGTACCAGCCTGTGGCTGGATGTCAGTAAAGCCAGCACGCTCAACCTGCAAGTCCAGAAGCTAACGCTGAAGGACGATCTGTCGCCGTTCCCTGCGCCATTCTTTGACAGCCGCGATACCCGCCCGCTGACGCTGCCCATCGTCTTTGCCGGCCAGCCGGATCTGGTGCAGCAGCGTGCCGCCGCGATGCTCGCCTCCTGGTTTGGTAGCAAAGCACAGTGGCGCGGGCAGTCTTTCCCGGCGCTTTTCAATCAGTTGCCAGAGAGTCACGGTATTGTGTTCGCCACCAACGATAAGCGGCCGGATTTCCTACGCGATACCCCCGCGGTGAACGGGCCAACGGTATCTATCATCAGCCACCCCAGCGATCCGCACATCAAGCTGCTGCTGGTTCAGGGGCGGGATGACAATGAGTTGCTCACCGCCGTGCAGGGCATCGCCCAGGGGAACACGCTGTTCCGTGGGCAGAGCGTCACCATCGATAAGGTGGAGCAACTTGCCCCGCGCCAGCCGTATGACGCGCCCAACTGGGTTCGCACCGACCGCCCGATGACCTTCGCCGAGCTTCAGCAATATAACGAACAGCTGCAAACCGACGGTATCGTGCCTCGACCGATTTCACTCACCATGAACCTGCCGCCCGACCTGTTCCTGATTCGTAGTCAGGGCATTGATATGCGCCTGAAATACCGCTACACCGCACCGCAGATTCAGGATGGTTCACGTCTGAGCATCAACCTGAACAACCAGTTCGTGCAGGCCTTCTCGCTGGCGCCGGAGCACGACCAGAACTCCCTGTTAATGCGCCTCCCGCTGACGCAGGGGCTATGGGATTCTGACAAGAGCCTGTCCATTCCAGCGCTCAAACTGGGCACTACCAACCAGTTGCGCTTTGATTTCAGCTACACCACGCTGCTCTCCAGCGGCACCGCTGACCGCTGTGAAACTTATACGCCGGTCGTGAATCACGCCGTTATCGACAGCAACTCGACGATTAACTTCTCTGGCTACCGCCACTTTATGGCAATGCCGGATCTGCGTGCCTTTGCCAATGCTGGCTACCCGTTCAGCCGGCTGGCTGACCTGTCACAAACGCTGGTGCTGGTGAACAAACAGCCACAGCCGGCTCAGGTCAGCGCCATGCTGAACGCCATCGGTAACATTGGGGCGCAAACCGGCTACCCAGCGTTGGCGGTACAGCTCAGCGATGACTGGACGCAAATCGACAAGCAGGACAGCGATATTTTGATGATCGGCGCTATCCCGCCGGCGCTGCACGATGACAGCAAAATCAACCTGCTGGTCGAGCAAACGCAAAGCTGGATCAAGCAACCAACGCGTCAGACCGCAGTCCCGGATACGGGGTCGCCTGAATCTGACGCGAAGCCAGACAGTAAAACCACCGTCAGCGGTGACGGCCCGATGTCGGCGATTATCGGCTTCCAGTCTCCGTATCACGACCAGCGTAGCGTTGTCGCGTTGCTGGCCGATAGCCCACAGGGCTATACGCTACTCAATAACGCGCTGATCGACAGCGAAAAAAGAGCGTCGCTATTCGGTTCCGTTTCCGTCATCCGCGAATCGGGCATCAATAATCTCCGCGTCGGAGACATTTATTACGTCGGCCATCTGCCGTGGTGGGAGCGCATCTGGCACGCTCTGGCACAGCACCCCGTCTGGCTGGCCATCATATCGACCCTTACCGTCATTATTGTTGCCTGGCTGCTGTGGCGTGGCCTGAAATTCTTCAGTCGCCGTCGCCTGTCGCCGGATGAAAGGGACTAACGCACCATGCCACGCGTGCTGCGCTACCTGATCCCCACGCTGCTGTGGCTATGGACTTCCCTGGCCACCGCCGCCGTCTGCGACTGGCCAGCCTGGGAGCAGTACAAGCAGCATTACATCAGCGCGGAAGGACGGGTGATTGATACCTCCACACCCAACAAAATCACCACGTCCGAGGGACAAAGCTACGCTATGTTCTTTGCGCTGGTCGCCAACGATCGCGTGATGTTTGATCGGCTGTTGCAATGGACGGAAAACAACCTGTCCGCAGGTGATTTGAGCGCTCATCTGCCCGCCTGGCTGTGGGGAGAGAACAAGGATAAGCAGTGGACGGTGCTGGATCCGAACTCTGCTTCCGATGCCGACCTGTGGATTGCCTATAGCCTGCTTGAAGCTGGCCGACTGTGGAAAGAAGCACGCTATCAGACAGTCGGTGCCGCGCTGCTCGCACGTATCGCCAAGGAAGAGGTCGTTCATATTCCGGGGTTGGGCGTGATGTTGCTGCCCGGCAAAGTGGGCTTCGCCGAGAAAGAGAGCTGGCGCGTAAACCCAAGCTACCTTCCACCACAGTTGCTGGCTCGATTTGCTCCGCTGGGTGAGACGTGGAAAGCCATGCAGCGCACCACGCAGCGCCTGCTGTTGGAAACCGCGCCGAAAGGATTCTCGCCTGATTGGGTCATCTGGCAAAAAGATAAGGGCTGGCAGCCCGATACCACTAAACCCAACGTCGGCAGCTACGACGCCATCCGCGTCTATCTGTGGGCAGGGATGATGTCCGACAGCAGCAAAGGAAAAACCGATCTGGTCAAACAGTTTCAGCCGATGATTCAGCAGACCATCCAGCAAGGCCTGCCGCCTGAAAAAACGGACACCGCGACAGGTGCCGTCACCGGACAGGGGTCGGTAGGTTTTTCTGCCTCGCTGCTGCCGATGCTCTCCCGTCAACCGGACGCACTGGCTGCCCAGCGACAGCGGCTCGCCGACAATCCACCGGGGGACGATGCGTATTTCTCCGCCTCTCTGACGCTCTTTGGTCAGGGATGGGATCAGAAGCGCTATCGCTTCACTTCACAAGGCCAACTTTTACCGTCTCGGGGCAGCCAATGTACAACAACACCTTAAACTGGCTGCGCATCTTCCCGTTATTGCTGGTTGCTGCACCGCAGGCATACAGCGCGGAGACCGCGTCGCCAGAGCAATTTCTGATGGAACAGGTGCGTCTGGGAGAAGCCAGCAACAAAGACGACCTCGTGCGCCAGTCGCTTTACCGGCTGGAGCTGATCAACCCGGATAATCCCGACGTCATCGCCGCTAAACTGCGGCTGGCGCTGCGTCAAGGCGATCAGGCACAGGCACGCCAGCAGTTGGACAAGCTGAAGACCGTGGCTCCCGACTCTGCCGTTTACCGGCAGGCAGAGATGACGCTAGCGCTGACGCAGGAAGCCGCACGCCAGCAATTGCAGCAGGCGCGGTTGCTGTCTACCGCCGGTCGCTACGCGGAAGCCAAAGCGCAGTACGACACGCTCTTTCACGGCGAGCCGCCCACGCTCGATCTCGCCGTAGAGTATTGGCGACTGGTTTCTCGTTTACCGAATCAGGAACCCGTCGCGATTAAGCAGTTGGAAGCGCTGGATCAGGTTTACCCTGACAACGTTCCGTTGCGTATGGTGTTATCACGCCTGCTCTTCAGTCAGGATCGCAACGAGCAGGCCTATCCGTTGCTAAAACAGCTGTCTACCGATCCCGTCGGACGCAGCCAGGCGGCGTCGCTATGGCTGGAAATTATTGGCCGGATGCCGGTCACATCGCAGAGCGTGGCGGAGCTCAACCGCTTCCTGACGGTATTTGATGACGGTGAACAGGCGGAAACCGCGCGCAAAGAACTCAACCGCCAGCAGGGCATGTTGGCTGACCCCATGTATCAGGCCCGTCTCCGCAGTCTGGCGGTGGTGGAAAGCGGCGGGGGCAATCGCGCCACGCTTGGTGAGCTCAACCAAGCGCTGGCCGCCACACCCAACGACCCTGAGCTGATCGGCGCTGTGGGTCTGGTTTACCTGCGCGAAGGCGATCGGGTAAAAGCGCTGGCACAGTTCCAGAAGGCACTACAGGCGGATGTTAATCGCCTGAACAGCGGCAAATGGGAAGGGCTGATTCAAAGTACGCAATATTGGACCACCATTGCGGAAGGCGACAACGCGCTGAAAGCCAATAACCTGCCGCTGGCACGCCAGAAGTATCAACAGGCCCGCCAGATGGATAACACCAATCCCTATGCGCTGATTGGTCTGGGCGATGTCGCCGTTGCCAGCCAAAACGATGCCGTCGCCCTACCGCTCTATCAGCAGGCTTTGCACCTTGAACCCGGCAACGACAACGCCCTGCGTGGTCTGGTCGGGATTTATCAACGGCAGTCGCCGGAGAAAGCGCTCGCTTACCTCAACGGCCTGCCGCGCAGCCAGCAGAATGCGATGCGGGAAACACTTGCCGCCCTGCAACTCGATATCCTGAAACAACAGGCGGATCGACTTGCAGAACAGCAACAGTGGGCGCAGGCGGAGGAAAAATATCGTCAGGCGAACCAGCAGGATCCAAACGATATTTGGCTGGCCTATCACTATGCCCAGACGCTGCGCCAGTTGGGACAAACGCAGCAGGCGGACAGCGTGGTACAACGCGCGACCGCCGTGCCACCCACCAGCGCGGAGAAGAACTACGTTTACTCACTTTACCTGTCGTCCACCAATCGCGATGAGCAAGCGCTCGCTCACCTGAACACGCTGCCCGCAGCCCAGTGGAGCGCCGACATGCGTGATTTGTCCCAGCGTCTGACGATTCAGACCACGCTGGCAAAAGCGGAAGCGATGCGCGATGCGGGTAACGAACCCGCCGCCATCGCTTTCCTGCGTCAACAACCGACCGATACCCGTATCGACCTGTTACTGGCGGACTGGGCGCTGGCACGGGGTGAATACGCGACGGCGCTGGCGGAGTATCAGCATATCCGCACGCGGGATGCGCAGAACCCCGACGCACAATTAGGTGAGATCGACGCGTTTATCGCGCAAGGTCGGCAAGATGAGGCGCGCCAGCGTCTGAACCAGCTCCCAGCGCAAGCGGCAGACACCCTCAACGCGAAGCGGCGCGTCGCCAACGCCTGGCAAGCGGTAGGAAATCCGCAAAAATCGACGGCACTTTTCCGCCAGCTAAAAATCGATGCGCAGAAAGAGCCCGTTGGTCAGACCAAGGCTCTAGTCTATCGCGATGCGGCACGCGTTGAACAACAACAGTCTCAACCTGAGCAGGCACAGCAGGACTATAAACAGGCGATGGTCGCCAGCGGCATCACACCGACGCTGCCGCAAAGCGATGATGACTACACTCGGCTGACGCGTAATAAAAGCAGTGATGACTGGCTGCAACGCGGCATCCGCGCCGATGCGGCGGATCTGTATCGCCAGCAGGATATTACCGTCACCCTTGACCACGATTACTGGAGTTCGAGCGGCACCGGAGGGATTTCCGATCTAAGCGCCCACGACACCATGTTGCAGATAGACATGCCGCTGTACGACGGCCGCGCCTTTTTCCGCACCGACACCATGCAGATGAACGCCGGTTCCTTCTCAACGGACAGCAACGGTGCCTACCGGGAAACCTTCGGTACCTGCGCCACACAGGACTGCTTCAGCGGTAAATCGCAGAAAACGACCGGCACCAGCGTCGCCGCAGGCTGGAAAAACGATCGCTGGTCAGCGGATATCGGCACCACGCCGCTCGGCTTCGACGTGGTCGATATCGTCGGGGGCGCAAGCTACAGCGGTGACTGGCGGCAAATCGGCTGGACTGCGACGGCCTCGCGCCGCCCCATCTCCAGCTCGTTGCTGGCGTTCGGCGGCACCAAAGACCCTGGCACTGGCGTTACCTGGGGTGGCGTGCGCGCCACGGGCGTCAGCCTCGGGCTGAGCTACGATCGGGGTGAAGCGCACGGCGTCTGGAGTGATTTCAGCGTCCACCAGATCACTGGTAAAAACGTGGCCGATAATGATCGCGCCCGCGCCATGGCGGGTTATTACTACAAGCTGATTAACGAAGATAACCGACGCGTCACGGTCGGCCTGAACAGCATGTGGTGGCGCTATCAGAAGGATCTCAGCGGTTACTCGCTCGGTCAAGGCGGTTACTACAGCCCGCAGCAATACTTCTCGCTGGGCGTGCCGGTGAACTACCGGCAGCGGACGGAAAACTGGTCGTGGGAACTCGGCGGATCGCTGTCGTGGTCACATTCTTCTACCAAAGATCAGCGTCGCTACCCGCTGACTGGCCTGCTGGGTAACGCCACACTCACAGACAGAGACACCATCGAACAGGGCAGCAGCAGTTCCGGCTTCGGCTATACGGCGCGCGCCGTCGTCGAACGCCGCCTCAGCTCACACTGGACGCTGGGGGTCGGTATCGACATTCAGCAAGCGAAGGACTACACCCCAAGCCACGGCCTCATCTACCTGCGCTACTCTGCCTCCGGCTGGCAAGGCGACCTCGACAGCCCACCACAACCGCTTACGCCGTACGCAGACTTTAAATAACTGATAGTTATCCAGCCCCCATGACTGTGGGGACTGGATAAACAATCTATTTTTTCTTGCCAGAGCAGCAGATAATCCCCACCACAATCAGCAACAGAGAAATAATGTGATGCATATGCAGTTTTTCTCCTAGCAACGCAATGCTCAGCAAACCACCGGAAAGCGGTATGATATGGGTATAAATTTCACTGCGCGTCGTACCAATGAGTGACACGCCTTTATTCCAGAAAACGTAAGCCAGCCAGGAGGGAAACACCACAAGATAAGCAACGCCGAGTAACGGATAGGCGGATGGTGTTGTGGTAAAGAAGAAATGATCGCCGGATGAGAAGGTATAGCAGAGATATATCGGCACCATAATGACCGTACCAATCAAAGAACTAAATCCGACAAAAGCGGTATTCGTCACTCGTTTATCTTTTAACCTTAACAAAGCACAATAAAATGCCCAACTTAACGCTGAGGCAATAGTCAGGACATCGCCGATGCCAAATGCAGACAGTTGATTCCCCCGTTCAGCATTTGAAAAAGCGAGATAAATCACCCCGACAGTACTAACGGCAACACCGAGAACATTCCTAAGCGATATCTTTTCTTTGAAAAAGACCGCATTGATAATGAGCACCAGGCAAGGTGTGCTGGATATATAGATCGCCGCATTTAATGAACTGGTATATTGCAAACCAATATACAACGTTAAAGGAAAGCAAACCTGTCCAAGAAACGCATATACCGTATTGATTCGGATATTTCCATAAAGAATAGACCACTCTTTTTTTATGACTTTCCAGTAGAGTGAAAACATCAGGAGCGTTGTTAATCCCCAACGAATAATACTCAATGCGTAAGGATTGATGTATTGTACAAGGATGTGCCCTGCAACATAATTCCCTCCCCAGAAGACAGCAGCTAATGTCAGAAAAAGATAAGCCATGTTAGTACCTCGCATCAACGATGACACTATTTTATTTCTAGAAAATATTGACTGTATCTAAAATAACGGGGAGTAAGTAAAAATTTAAACGTACTTACTCCCATATTGTACCTTTATATTCAAGCTACATATATACCCGTCATACTTCAAGCTGCTTGTGCGTTGGCCGCCCTTACTCACCCCAGTCACTTACTTGTGTAAGCTCCTGGGGATTCGCTCGGTTGCCGCCTTCACGCAACTCGAATTATTTAGGGTATACGTTATTAAAGACGTAAAAGTCTCTTCAAGTCACTCGAGTTATTTAGGATTTTTATTATTTCGCTATCTTCTTCATTTCTTTCATCAAATTGTCGTAGTACCTTTCTGCTGTCTGTAGCCGTAGTAAGCTACCAAGGTAAAATTCATTTTTTGATTCAGGATGAGCATCGGTAATAACGTTAATCACATTGTACAACCAGTCATCACCATGCTTGATATCAATAGTAATGTGCTCTGAATAGTAGTGTACGTCTTTATCAAGCAGCCCCAATCGCATGCAGCCTTTCACCAGCTTAGTGTACTGTGGCGGATCCAGAACTTCTGTCATCGCCATAACACCGAGTAACTTATAATAATGACTACGGTTTATCGCCCCAAGCATAAAGGCATTGTGGCCAGCCAGTGCATCTACGCCGTAAAGATCGATGTAGTGATTATCAGGTAACGAGATATCCCTTCTTTCTAATACATTTTTATACAAATTAACATGTGTAAAATAGTTATCACCGTGCCCGATTTCATCCCAAAGATTCTCACTTATTGTTCCTCTGGTTTCAGGTTGTGAGCCAATTAATGTGTAAGCAACCAAATCAAAGAAAATAAGATTTAATGCGCTATCGCTTTTGAAGAATAAATAGAGCTGCTCTGACGTTGCCTCATTTTCCAGAAAATCGAATAACTCATGATGTGAGGCCCGATGTTCTTGCCAAACGGTTATGAGAAATTTGGCGAAATTCTCTTCATCCGGCGGCTCTTTCTGTGGCTTAATGTTTTTGAATTCATCTCCAAGCCATTTCTCTTCAATTTTCTTTCTTAATAGACAGAGCGTTTCATCATGCTGAACCTTAGCAGGATTAGATAACGGGTTGGATAAATTTGTCTGATATATCATAAACAGCGCATTTTGCACGACGCGTTGTGCTTCTACTGACGATTTTTCATAAGCCTCAAATAATAAATCGTCAATACTCGCTGCCAGTTTCTTTGAGGGTATTTTATTGAGGTCGTTGATATAGGAGAGAAGACTGGCTGTAAATCCATACTTGTCATCAGTAAACGATGACTTAACTTCGTTTATATTAAACACACAATAGTCCTTACAAAAAAAATGGGTTTTCAGTATAGGACTAACGAAAATGTTTTAAAACATTTTTATCACGGCCGCTAATAATGGATAATGTCCTTGATTAATAGCCGCAATAATTAATAGTTGAGACAATTAATAAATTTCTTCCTCAAAGGGAAATGCATTAATAGCGCACCTGTACGACAACCCACCGCAGCCGCTTACGCCGTACGCAGATTTTAAATAGCGGCATCAGGAAAGATTGAGGGCTTCACCTTTACGCCACTGGCGCGGGCTAATACCAAACCAGCGGCGGAATGCGCGGGAAAAGGCGCTCACCTCGGAATAGCCGAGCAACAACGCCATTTCCGAAATCGGTAGTTGCTTCTGTTGAAGATAGTGCGTCGCCATTTCACAGCGCAGTTTGTCTACCAGCAGAGAGAAGCTGAGTCCTTCCTCCCGCAGACGACGCTGGAGCGACCAACTGGACAACCCCACCTTCTCCGCCACCTCTTCCAGCGTCGGCTCTTTCTGCATCAATAACAGATGCACCTGCGTACGCACCTGATCGACAATGCTTTGCTGTGGTGACGCTTCATTCAGGCGGCGAATGGCATCCTGCATTACCAGCAGCAGCGTCATATCGCGATCCGGCATGGTACGAATCAGCTGATGTTTGGGGATCAGCAGGGAATTGTAGGGTTGATCGAAGTAAACCGGCGCATCGAACACCTTGCAGTGCTCATGCCACATTTCCGGGCGTGGATGCTCAAAGTGCACTTCGCGCGGTGCCCAGTGTTTGCCCAAAACATGACGAATCAAGTTAAGAAACATGCCGAGCGTCAGTTCAGCATCCTGCCGACGATGCAGAATGGCGCCGTGCCGCACCTGATAATCCAGCCGCCAGCAGTCTCCTTTATCCACCATGCGCGTCAACGTATCGTGTTGATGGCAGGGAAATGCCTTCACCACATTGTGCAGCGCCTGCTCCAATGTATCTGAACATAAGCCGATATAGCCGATCAGGCCTAATGACTGCGGTTTAAACTGCTTGCCGTAGCGTAAACCGAAATTATCAACGCCTGAATTACGCGCGGCTTCCTCCATCACACGGCAATAGTTCACCAGCCCCAGACTGAGCGTCGGGCTGGCGAGCTGCTCGGGATCGACGCCGCTGATGCCGAAGATACGATCGGCATCACCGCCACTATCATGGATAAAGTCGCTGAGTCCGGTTGCCGCTGCCGCCAGCACGCCACAGTTGCGGGAGAACGCCGCATTCAGCGCCGAAGAGTACGTCACGTTTTCCATTGCCTTTCACCTCGCCGTATCACACGGCCCGCCAACGGGCCATGAAACGATCAGCAGACTTCATACCAGCAAGTTTCATACCAGAGCGTGAGGAAGCGAAATCAATGGGTTACAAATCTCTTGTGGGACGAGCAGGCATTACCATAGCGCAGGCTGCCCGCCCGTGGTGCATTCAGGCCACGCCAATCGGCAGATCGCTGGTTTCCAGATAGCGCCGACACAAGCGCACGCTGTGTTTTGCCCAGTCTGGCCCAAGACTCTGCGCCATCTCGGTTTCTGCGTGCGACCCTACCCACGCCGTAAGCTGGATGCGCCGCTGGATCAACAGCGTCGGCAACAGCGCCAATTCCTCATCGCTGACGTGCGCCACACGTTCATAACCACACAGCCAGTTTTCAACCCACTCCGACGCACGCGGATGGTGCTCGACAAAGCTGATCGCCGCGGCCAGATCGTGCAGATACCACCCCATACCGCAGTCATCAAAATCGATAACTCGCGTTTCGCCGCGATGCAGAAGCAGATTGGTCAGGCGCAGGTCGGCATGAATCAACCCGTAGCGGTGCGGCGCTTTGCCAAATGCCGCCATCTCTGCCCCCATACGCTCAATCGCGTCTTCCACAATGCCGTGCTCCGCCATCGACAAATTCGGCGCATCACGCCAGTTCCCCCAGTGGCTCTGCGCACTGACCATCGTATGATGATCCCAGACAATACGCCGGAAACCGTCAGGTTTTTGCCACTGGCGGCTATGCTGGTGCAACCGGCCGGTGATCTCGCCCAGTTGCTGGAACGCTCGCGGATCAATGCTGGTGGTCGGCATCTCGCCGTCAATCCAGTGAAACAGCACGGCATAGCGACAGGAACCGTCGGATAAACCCAGTGACTGCACCCGCTCCCCGTCCACATTACGAACCGCTTCCGGCACGGCAATGCCAGTCTCTCGCAGCGCATCCAGCCACAGCAGCTCGCTTTCAATCTCCGCTTTCTGGTGATAGTGGCTGCGATGTAACCGCAGTGCATAACGCTTACCTGCCGACGAAACAAGAAACGTCGCATTTTCCGAACGACACAGCAGCCGCACTTCCCCTTGCAGCGCCGCCGGATAGCAGGCAAGCGCCCGGTGCGCCAGCGCGGTAATTTCTGCATTACTTAAGGTGTCATATTGTTTAGCACTCATGGTTCCCACTCCGACGCGAGTCAACGAGCGTTCAGCATGGCGCGTGTCGTACAGAGAAACTTGACGCACCAGAACCCCGGTTTGACCCCAGAAGGCGCAGGCGCGATACCCACCGTAAAAGTTGACTTCAGCGCGCAGCATTCGATACGCCAGCGTCAAGTTTTCCACCAACAAGCGTGGGCATTATCGCTACACAAGCCAACAGGGGTTGCCGTACTGGCCCTGAATAACCATGAGCATACTGACGGGGATAATGTGATGACGAGCAAATTAAAGCCCACGCTGGGCACCCTGCATTTGTGGGGTATCGCGGTAGGACTGGTAATTTCTGGTGAATATTTTGGTTGGAGCTACGGCTGGGGTGTCGCTGGCACGTTGGGATTTTTAGTCACGACGCTGTTCATTGCCGCCATGTACACCTGCTTTATTTTTAGCTTTACCGAACTCACCACGGCGATCCCCCATGCTGGCGGCCCCTTTGCCTATAGCCGACTCGCGTTCGGCGATCTGGGCGGCCTGATTGCCGGTATGGCCACGCTGATTGAATTTGTTTTCGCACCGCCTGCCATTTCGATGGCGATTGGCGCCTACCTGAACGTGCAATATCCCGAGCTGAATCCCAAATTTGCGGCCGTTGGCGCATACCTTATCTTCATGAGCCTGAACATTCTCGGCGTGAAGCTGGCGGCGATGTTTGAGCTGGTGGTCACGCTGCTGGCGGTCATGGAATTGCTGGTCTTTATGGGCGTGGTGGCACCGGGCTTCAGCCTAAGTAATTTCGTGGCGCACGGTTGGGCGGGACAACATGAATTTTCACCCGCAGCCATTTCCGGTATGTTTGCGGCGATACCGTTCGCCATCTGGTTTTTCCTCGCTATCGAAGGCGCGGCAATGGCCGCTGAGGAGGCAAAAAACCCGAAACGCACGATTCCGCGCGCCTACGTCAGCGGCATCCTGACGCTCGTGGTTTTGGCCATTGGTGTGATGCTAATGGCTGGCGGCGTAGGCGACTGGCGTCAGCTCTCCGACCTCAACGATCCCTTGCCACAGGCAATGAAGATCATCGTCGGGGAAAACTCCAACTGGATGCACATGCTGGTGTGGATTGGCCTGTTCGGTCTCATCGCCAGCTTCCACGGCATTATTCTGGGCTACTCCCGTCAGTTTTTCGCACTGGCGCGCGCAGGTTATCTTCCGCCGGGACTTGCCAAACTGTCCCGCTTCCATACACCACACCGTGCGATTCTGGCTGGCGGCGCGATCGGGATTGCCGCCATCTTCTGCGATGGTATTAATCTCCAGGGCATGAACCTGACCGCAGCGATGATTACCATGGCGGTTTTTGGTGCCATCGTCATGTACATCATGAGCATGTTAAGTCTGTTTCGCCTGCGCCGCAGCGCCCCCAATATGGCACGCAGCTATCGCGCGCCCGGTTACCCCATCGTCCCCGCATTCGCACTCGTCTGCGCCATCATCTGCCTGATCGCGATGCTCTGGTTCAATCCGGTGATCGGTGGACTGTTCTGTACTTTTATGTTGCTCGGTTACCTCTATTTCCTGACCACCAAAGCACGACGGGAACATCTGCTTGAACCGCTTGTCGCCGATGCCAACTAACATTGCAACGCACATTGGAGAGATTATGGCTACACGTTCAACCATCATGGATACCAACAGTTTCCGCGCCGAACATGCCGACGCGCTGAGCGCGGATATCCGTACGCTGACCGACAAACGCAGCCGGGTACTGGGCGAATCCTATCGACTGTTTTATCGCAAACCGGTTCATCTGGTGCGCGGCGAAGGACAATATCTCTGGGACGCTGATGGCAAAAAGTACCTCGACGTCTATAACAACGTCGCCAGCATCGGCCATTGCCACCCGGCAGTCATCGATGCCGTTCATCAACAAATGACGCAGTTGAACACCCATACCCGCTATCTGCATGAACGTATTCTGGACTATTCGGAGCAGCTCCTCGCCACCGCACCCGCGGCCATCAACCGTGCCATGTATATGTGCACGGGTTCGGAAGCCAACGATCTGGCGATCCGCGTCGCACGCGCCTGGAGCGGCGGCACTGGGGTTATCGTGACGCGTGAGGCCTACCATGGCACCAGCGATCTGACCTCCGGCGCCTCACCCGCATTAGGCAGCGGCCAACCGCTGGCGGCGACCACCCGACTGGTGCCACCACCGGATGCCTATCGCGTCAATACGCCCGATCTGGGCGTATGGTTTGCCAATGAAATCCAGAAACAGATCGATGATATGGCAGCGCACGGCATCAAATTTGCCGCGTTCCTTGCGGACTCCATCTTCTCTTCCGATGGCGTACACCCCAATCCGCGCGGCTTTTTGCGTCCTGTGGTTGATGTGGTGCACCGTAATGGCGGTATTTTCATCGCGGATGAAGTTCAGCCCGGCTTCGCGCGCACCGGCGATGCTTTCTGGGGTTTCGCACGGCATGATGTCGTGCCGGATATCATCACCACCGGAAAACCGATGGGCAACGGCATCCCGGTTTCCGGGCTGCTGGCAAAAAGCGACGTGATCGCCGCTTTCAGCGACCAGATCCCCTACTTCAACACGTTCGGCGGAAATCCAGTGGCCATGGCTGCGGCGCAGGCCGTGCTGAAAGTGATCCACGATGAGCAACTTCAGGAACACAGCCGCGTAGTGGGCGCGCAGTTACTGGCAGAACTGACCACCCTGCAAGACAAATACGCTTGTGTAGGCAACGTGCGCGGCACGGGGTTATTTATCGGGTTTGAACTGGTGAGCGACAGAGAGAACAAAACACCGGATAAAACGCTGGCGCTGAATCTGACGGAAGCGCTACGCGATCGCGGTGTGCTGACATCGGTCGCTGGCCCTTATGGCAACGTACTTAAACTGCGTCCACCATTGGCGTTCCAAACTCAGGACATTGACTGGCTGGTCGGCGCGCTGGATGACTGCCTAGGCGCGCTAACCCACGTCTGATTTCGCTTTTTCCCCTCCATTGGGTTTCCATCACAGCGGAAACCCAATGATAAATATCAACATTACGTTATCCCGCGATATAGTTACCTGCCTATTTATATAAAAATGATAATGACTATCATTTTTATTCTCATAAATTAAATTTCTCAATGCATTCTGTCGAATTTCTATCGGGCATCGAGTTTACCTAGCCACGGAATAAGGCATTTGTGTATATAAGCGCAAAATGTAAATCAACGTAAGGATCGCGTTCATTTTGTGTAAAACCCTTTCTTTTATAAGCCTTATTCTTTTGAGCCTCAGCAGCTCAGCCTTTGCCGCCACCGCCATCAGCCCAACGGATCGAGATGCGCTGGAACTCCAGCAAAAAGCATTACTGGAACAGGCCAAACAGCAGCGCTTATCGTTGGAAAACAGCACCACCTTAACAATACCGACAGTCACCGCCTTAACGGCAAAGGATACCGTCTGCTTCCCCATCCAACGCATTGTCTTTCACGATGCAGACGCCCTCTCGACGAAAGATCGAGCCACTATTCAGCAACGCTACCAAAATCGCTGCCTTGATTTAGCCACCATCCATAACATCGTAAAGGAAACCACCAACGCCTACCTGACTCGCGGCTTTGTCACCAGTCAGGCCTATTTACAGGAGCAAAACCTCTCCGGCGGCACGCTCATCATCAGCGTCAGCGAGGGAAAGATAGAAGCCATTCGCATGGAAGGGGAAACGCCGCTTGCAATCAAGATGGCCTTCCCCGGGCTGGAAGGACGCATTCTCAATCTGCGCGATATCGAACAAGGGATGGAACAACTTAATCGCCTGCCTTCGCGGCAGGTTGCGATTGATATTCAGCCGGGAAAACAAGCCGGAAGTTCGATTGTTTATCTAAAACGCACCACGCAATCCCGCCCTGTGACCTTGTCTCTCAGCACAGACAACAGCGGACAAAAAAGCACGGGCCGCGAACAGCTTTCCACTCATCTCACGCTCGATAACCCGCTGCGACTCGCTGACCGCTGGTGGCTCACCGCCAGCCGTGATAGCGCATTCAACCATCGCTACGGCAGCAAAGCCTTATCGGGCGGGATGTCCTTGCCTTATGGCTACTGGACGCTCGGCTATCAATACGCCTGGAACGACTTTTTCCAGCCGATCCCGATTGGCAGCAGCGCGTATCGCTATGAAGGCCAAAGCAATACCCACCGCCTAAACCTCAACAGAACGCTCTACCGGGATGGGAAGCAAAAGCTGGCGCTGGATAGCGCGCTTTCTCGTCGACGCACCGAGAACCGCATGGCAGGCGAACGCCTTGAAGTCAGCAGCCCTACGGTCAGCAGCGCCAGTATTGGACTCAGTTACAGCACCACGCTGGCAGGTGGATATTTTACGCTCAACCCGATGCTAAGCCACGGCTTGAGGAGTTGGGGTGCGACGGATGACACAAAGGAAAACAGCGGCCTGCCACGCAGCGAGTTCCGTAAATTTAGCGTCAGCAGTAGCTATTTTTACCCGCTTTCCCCCTCGCTGACCTTCCTGACTTCCCTTTACGGCCAAACCACACCGGACAACCTGTATACCAGCGAACGCGTCTCGCTCGGCGGCGAGTATTCCGTGCGGGGCTTTAAGGAACAAACGCTGACCGGCAATCGGGGTTTCTACTGGCGTAACGAAGTGAACTGGCAAGTCGCCACGCTACCGCTTCTGGGTGATATCGCGCTCACAACAGCATTGGATAGCGGATGGATCGCCGGGAAAACCGGCAAAGTCGATGGCGGCAATATGACCGGTGCTTCCGTTGGTCTGTCCGCGTCTTCACGTTGGGTAAGCCAATCCGTGTCGCTCGGCATACCGCTGCATTTCCCGGACGATCTCCATCCCGATAACGCCGTCGTTTACTGGAACGTCTCCCTCCCCGTTACAGCACTTTTTGATTAAGTCATTGATTCACAGCAAAAGGAAAACAAGGAAAGTCACATGGAAAAATTCAATAACCGCGCCACACGCGGGCTTAGCTACCTGCTGATCTATCTGACCGCAATTCAGCCCTTACACCCTGCATTCGCAGCGCTCACGCCAGACGGCCCACGTACGCAGGTCAACAACGCGGGTGCCGTCCCGGTCATCAATATCGCGACGCCAAACGCAGCAGGCGTTTCTCACAACACCTATAAAGATTTCAGCGTCGGAACACCTGGTGTCGTGCTAAATAACAGTATTGCCGCAGGTCAATCGCAGTTGGCCGGACAGTTAAACGCTAACGCCAACCTCAATGGCAAAGCGGCCGATTTGATTATCAACGAGGTAACGGGCTCCACCCGCTCAGATCTGCAAGGAAAGATCGAAGTCTTCGGGAGTAAAGCCAACGTATTGATTGCCAACCCGAATGGCATTACCTGTGATGGATGTGGGTTCATCAACACACCTTCAGCCACGCTGACGACGGGTAAACCGGTGCTGGATCAGCAAGGCGCCCTGGAAGCGTTGGAAGTGAAAAAAGGCAGCATCACCATTGGTGGAAAAGGCCTGGACGGGTCAACAACAGATTATGTCGATATCCTCAGCCGGGCAACTGAACTGAACGGCAAAATCAACGCAAAAAACCTGACGCTGACTCAAGGCAGCAATCGGGTCGATTTCAAAACCGGCACGATCGCTCCTATCGCCGGAGAAGGTGCCAAACCACTACTGGCAGTCGACACCAAAGCGCTCGGCGGTATTTATGCAGAACGCATCCGGCTCGTGGCCACCGAGGATGGCGTTGGCGCGAACGTCGCTAACCTGACCAGCTCTCAGCAAGGCATTACGCTAGATAGCAAAGGTAAAATCCAGCTCGGTAATGTGCACGCGAAAACCGACCTTAATCTGAATGCACAGCAGGTCGATATCGCCGCAGGCAATACGGTGAAAAGTGACCGAGATATCACGCTTACGAGTACCGTATTAAATAACCAAGGGAATATCATCGCGGGCGAAGATATGCGCCTGTTCAACGATAGCCTGACCAACACACAGGCCACCATTCAGGCCAACAACAGCCTGTGGATTCAGAAAGACGCGACGGGAAACAAAGGCGTTAAGGTCGAAAACCGCTCGGGGACAATTAAAACCAATACCGGGGATTTGGTGATTCGGACAGGTTCACTTAAAAACGTCAGAGATAAGATCGTTGTAAAAGAAAAGAAAGATTTAACTTACGCCAACCTTAATATTGAGAAGGAATTACCGCTTCGTGCACTTTCTGATGCGACAACGTATATCCCATCTATTGCTAAAAAAGAGATTGAGGGGGAATTTACCACCTTAACACCTGAAGCTGAAATTCAGGGAGAAAGAAATCTCTATATTAATGCGACTCAACTAGAAAATAACGCCAGTAGTTTAAAATCTTTTGGTAATATATTTCTGACTGGGCAAACATTTTTAAATATTTCCCCCTTGTTCAAGCAAACGGAACATACAACGAACTTTCGTTCGGAAACCGCACAGGAGCAGGCTGTCAGACGCTCCAATACGTCACAATCCGCCAGTACAACCTTCCTTGATGATGGCATGCCACTAATTCTTGCTTACTATAAAGTCAAAGATAAAGAGAGTGCCTTTAAGAGTGAACAACTGTTATCAGCAAAGGTACAGGCAACTGGGAATGTTGTTGCAGATTTTAAACAGGTTATTGACATATTCAGAAATAAAGAACCAACATCTCAAGCGCCATCAATATTTACATCATTGGAAAAAATAAACATTAAAGGGAGAAATGTATTATTACAAGCTGGCTCGATGAATATTAATGGTACAATAGAATCTGATAGCGACACAAACTTGATATCACAAAGTTTGACAAATATTAAAAACTCTCACGTTCTATCAAAAAAAAATGATATAAACATTAGCTCAGGGATATCTATATTATCGAGGACTTCATCATTAATAGCAAAAAACATAAGTATCACCAGTCGTGAAAGTGATATCGTATACGAAACTGATTCATCAACTCTATTTAGTGATTCCGGAAATCGCCAATATGCCTCACTCCAAGCTGAAGAGTCCCTTTCTCTAAATGCAGGAGGAAACATAAAGCTATCAGGAATTAACTTTAGCAATAACCAAAACACAGATTTTATTGCAGGAAAAGATATTAGCATCACTAATTCCATTTATGATCTCGTTACCCACCAACGAGGAATAGAAACAACACAAGCCAATAATCAAAGAATATTTGATAATGCATTTTTAAAGCTAAACAGCCTATTCTCAAACAGTAACATCCTTGCTAAGGCAAAAGGTAATCTTACTTTATCAGGTGTATCTCTTACTGCCGGAAAAGGTATTGATGTAGTTGCCAATGGAATGGTAACCATTGACGCTAAAACCGTAGGTAACATCTACAACGAATTTTTGCCGTCTACACGTACACCGTCATTATCAAGCCGACTTAATACAGGTGGGGATTTACTGATAAACGCAGGAAATACAATTAATATTAAATCAGCAAATTTATCTGCCAACAACATTACTCTCCTCGCAGGTAACACGGTTTCATTACTTTCAACGGCATATTCTGCGATTGCCGAACCAGATGAAGATAATAGAGATGACCGCCATGTTACTACTCAGATTAATGCACGAAGAAATCTTACTCTTGCCACAAACGGCGATCTTATTGCATCCGGCAGTTCATTAACATCAACAGGGGATATGACCTTAAGCAGCAATGGTAAAATGGAATTCAATGCACTACAGAATCATTCAGTGCGAGAAGGTGATAAAGAGTTTAATGAATCGACAACACAACAAAATGTCGTGTTAAACAGCGGTGGTGTGCTGACGCTTTTATCCAACAGCAGCATCTTATTCCAAGCAACGAGTTTGGTTGCAAAAGGTGCAATGGATGTGGCCGCTAAAGGTGGATTCCTGTACGCACAAGCCATGGAGGAAACCAATCACTATGAAAAAGAATCCAACAGTCGCACCTGGTATGGCAAAAAGAAAAAGGGTAAGCAGACTTACCATAATGTGAGCCAAAAGGTAACTGAGTTTACTGCCGGAAGCGATATCAACCTATTAAGTCGTGATGACAGTATCTATGAAGCCAGCATAATTGAAGCTGGCAAAAACGCTAAACTCACCAGCACTCAAGGCAAGGTCATCTTTAAGGCGGTAAAAAACACCACGTTTGAGCAGACTATCACCACATCGAAAGGCTTCTTCATTAAAAATTCCGATAGGGGATACACCAAGGACACCTGGCTATTGCCATCTATCCATGCAGGTGGTCAGTTTACCGTTGACGCCGCAACAGGGGTTTCCGCTGCCGTAAAAACACGCAATGCTCAGTCACTGCAAAATGCATTACTGATTCTCAGCAATACTCCAGGGGCGACGTGGCTGAAAGGGTTAAATACCCGTAAAGATGTGCAATGGAACGCAGTACAGGATGCCTATAGTAGTTGGAACCATACGACTCAGAGTTTAAACCCAGTGGTCGGTGCCGTGATTGCCATTGCCGTTGCGGCAGTTACCGCAGGAACGGGACTGGCAGCAGCGGCAGGTCAGTTGGCTGCTGGTGCTGTGGGAACAGGGGCCAGCGCGACAACAGTCGCTGTCGTAAGCGGCACAGCCTATTCAGGCATGACAGCACTGACCTCGCAAGCGGCAGTCGCACTGGTTGATAACAAAGGCAACCTGTCTAAAACGCTTCAGACCATGAGCAGCAGCAATTCTGTTAAATCTCTGGTTACCTCAATGGTAGTAGGTGGAGCTTTAGCAGGTTTCGATGAAGTCATGCAGTTTAGTCAGGCAACTAACGGCACAACCGTTATCGATCCCGCCAAGGCCAAGCTACCCATGCTCAGCAACGGTGACTGGAGCAAGGTCGCACAACGCGTCGCCGGACAATCGGTTATCAGTTCCAGCCTCGGCACCGCGATTAACGGCGGTAGCTTTAAGGATAATTTCACCACAGCACTCCTGAGTAATATCGGCAGTCAGATCAATGCGGAAGGGGCGAAATTTATTGGGGATAACGGCACCATTCTTGGCGTACCGGGCAAGACGCTCAGTCATGCCGTTGTCGCAGGCGTAGCAGCTGAAATCAGCGGTGGTAACGTCAAAGGCGCTGCGGCTGGTGCGCTGGCAGCAGAGCTGGCTGGCATAATCATTAACGATAACCTCGTAAAATCAGAAGGATGGCAAGAAAAACAGGCTCAAATCAGCCGTTTTGCAGGCGCAGTTATGGGTGCCGTTGCCACAGGCAAAGCCAGTGGCGTAAATAGCGGCGCCAGCGCCGCTGAAATCGTTGAACGCTTTAATCGGCAATTACACCTTGATGAAATGCAGGCCATTAAAGAACTTGCCAAAGGTGATAATGAAAAGGAATTGCGCCTGTTGGCAGCATCCTGCCGCAAAGTTAACTGTGTGGCACAGGAATCATTAGATTCTGCCGAACGCCAGCAATATGAAATGTTAATGGCAATGTACCCCACAACGCGCGAAGAAGATGGAATACTCGCCAATTATTGGGTGCAAAAAGATCGGCAACGTACAAGCAATTATCCGCTTTATGTTGGCTATGACATGGAACAGTTGTTTACCTATACCACAGGCGACAGCATTTCTGATGGTCAGATGTTTGCCAGAAACCAATGGATTGAAAATTTTAGCCAGATGACAGGCTGGTCTAAGGACACAGTAGAAACCTTAGGCTTTGGTATTTCGATAGCGAGTACATTCGCGGGCATGGGCAAGGCAGGCGTAGGTAATCAGTACCTGTCAAAAAGCCTCGTGACACCAACCGCAGGCTGGAAAAGTTATCTGGTTAATGAGAAGACCATACAACAAGCGGCTGGTTTTAGGCAGCAGATTATAGATTTGAGAGCACCATTATCTCGCAATCCTAGAACTAGTGGAAATGTAGCTATCGCAGAAATTAATATACCAGGGATGCCGAAAACCTTAGCGGGGCATAGCCGTATAGACAAAGCTGAGCAAGGTTTTGTCGGCTCAGGAAAACAGAATTTCACCTATCAGGTGATAGAGAACAGTGAGGGCACAAAAATATCTAGAAATACTGATTCAGAATACAAAATACTAGATAATTTAGCCGATAGATTAGGAAGCAATATCTCAGCAAAAGGCAGTGTAACCATATTCACAGAACGGGCAGCCTGTGAAAGTTGTTTAGGTGTTATTGAACAGTTTCAGAAAAAGTATCCTAATATAGAAATACATGTATTGGATAACAATGATGTTATATTGAAACCAAGGGGAAGAAAGTGAACGAGGAACGTATTAGCTATAATGAGATTAGAGAAAGTTTTTTAGAGTGCTATTACATATATTGCAGACACAAAATTCACTCTTACAATATGACTGGCAATGTATGGGTTGAAAATGAATCGGAAGGTGGCTATGCCTATGATCAAGCAGAGGGAGCTTATGATTTCCCCACTGAAAATTTGATGCTTGAGGTCTTATCTTTAATTATGATTGCAGGAAGAGGGCCAGAAAGAGCAGAAAAATACCATAGAGAGATGATAGAAAAAATTCTCGCTGAACATCCTCTGGAACAGGTGTTAGAGGAGATCACCGAGGAGGAAAGATCAGATCTTCTCTATGATATGTCTTTATTAGGATTAATTGATAAAAAATCAGAATAGATCAGACAGAGCGGCCCTTGTGGGTCGCTACTAGCAAAAATTAATAGGCCTCATCTTGAGGCTAAATAAACTTTAGGTTTTGGTATTTCGATAGCGAGTACATTCGCGGGCATAGGCAAGGCAAGCGTCGGTAATCAGTACCTGTCAAAAAACCTCGTGACGCCAACCGTAGGCTGGAAAAGTTATCTGATTAATGAGAAGACCATACAACAAACGGCAGATTTTAGGCAGCAGGTGCTGGACGCAAGAGCACCATTTTCACGTGACATAAGAACCTCAGGTAATGTGGCCATGGCACAAATTGATATACCCGACATGCCAAAATCCATGGCGGCACACAGTCAGATTGACATTGGGGAAAAAAGTTTTTGTAGGAAAAGGTAGTCAGAGCAACTTTACTCATATGATTTTGCCAAATAAGGCGGGAGATAAAATATCAAGAAACTCTGATTCAGAATACAAGATATTGGACAATCTAGCTGACAAATTAGGAAAAAACACAGATGCTAAAGGGACAGTGACAATCTTCACAGAGCTAGCTGCGTGCGAAAGCTGCCTAGGCGTAGTGGATCAGTTTCAGAAAAAATATCCGAATATCAAAATAGAAGTCCTCGATAACAATGATGTAATGCTTATCCCTCGGAGAAAAAATTAATGGAAGACCGCATAACGTATTATGAATTAAAAGCTGAATTTTTAGACTGTTTTTACAGCTGCTGTAGAAGCAAATTAGATACATACAAAAAAACCGGAGAAAAATGGGGATATAATGGCGAAGAAATAGCTTATGCTTACTATCAATATGAAAATGCATTCGAACGGCCTATAGAAAACCTCATGCTTAATGTACTCACACTAATACTTAAAGCAGGTAGAGGACTGAAAGATGTAGAGTCTAACCTACGAAAATTCATTACTGATATACTTACGGAAAACTCTCTGGAAGAACTGATTAAAGATATTGGCGAAGATGAGAAGAAAGACTTACTTTATGACATGCAACTACTAGGATTGATTGAGAAAAAACCTAAATAATTCAGGCAGAGCGGCCCTTGTGGGCCGCTACTAGCAAAAATTAATAGGCCTCATCTTGAGGCTAAATAAACCTTAGGTTTTGGTATTTCGATAGCGAGTACATTCGCGGGCATCGGGAAGGCAGGCGTCGGTTCAGTACCTGTCAAAAAGCCTCATGACGCCAACCGCAGGCTGGAAAAGTTATCTGGTTAATGAAAAAACCATACAGCAAGCGGCAGGTTTTAGGCAGCAGATTATAGATTTGAGAGCACCATTATCCAGAGATTACAGAACAAAGGGTAATGTGGCAGTTGCCGAAATCAATATCCCAGGTATGCCAAAAACGCTGGCCGGACATAGCCGTATAGAAAAAGCGGAAAATGGTTTTGTAGGAGATGGTAAGCAGAATTTTCAATTTAAAGAGTTACCTAATAAGCAAGGAGTCGGTGTTGATAGAAACATCGACTCAGAATACAAAATATTAGATAATCTAGATGACAAGTTGGGAAATAATACTCTCGCAAAAGGTAGTGTAACAATATTTACAGAGCGGGCAGCTTGTGAGAGTTGTTTGGGTGTTGTTGACCAATTCCAGAAAATGTATCCAAATATAAAATTAGAATTGCTAGACAATAATGATGTCGTACTGAAACCAGGAAAAATAAAATGAGTGAAGAAAGATTAAATTATAATGAAATACGCAGAAGCTTCTTGGAGGACTACTATTTATGTTGTCGTCATAAGCTACATACTTTTAATCAATTAGGTGAATTGTGGGAGTATGGAGCCTCAGAAATAGGATATGCCTACTACCAGTCTGAAGATGCTTATGATTTCCCCACTGAAAATTTGATGCTTGAGGTCTTATCTTTAATTATGATTGCAGGAAGAGGGCCAGAAAGAGCAGAAAAATACCATAGAGAGATGATAGAAAAAATTCTCGCTGAACATCCTCTGGAACAGGTCTTAGAAGAGATCACCGAGGAGGAAAGATCAGCTCTTCTCTATGATATGTCTTTATTAGGGTTAATTGATAAAAAATCAGAATAGATCAGACAGAGCGGCCCTTGTGGGCCGCCATCTTAGCCCCCCTAAAAACCGAGATTAATAAAACTAATACAATAAGATAAAATACGTTAGTCCCAAGGATATTAAAATGATCGACGACGAGCGCATGACATATAAAGAATTAAGAGATATGTTTTTGGGTTGCTTTTATGATTGTTGTAGAAACAAACTACAACTATATATAAAAACGGGTGAGAAGAATGACTATGATGGTGAAGAAATTGGATATGCTTCCTATCAGTTTGAGAACACTCCCTTTATACCTATTGAAAGCCTGATGTTAAATGTCTTTAAGCTTATTTTAATCTCGGGCAGGGAACCTGAAGATGTACAAGATAGTATCCGGAAATCAATAACCACTATTTTAGCGGAAAAACCTCTGGAAGAACTGATTAAAGATATCGGAGAAGATGAGAAGAAAGACTTACTTTATGACATGCAACTACTAGGATTGATTGAAAAAAAACCTAAATAACTCAGGCAGAGCGGCCCTTGTGGGACGCTACTCAAAAGATGAATAAATTATCTTCAGCACGACTTTTATAGGTGAAATCTATACAATAGCAATGACAGCGATATCGTTGGCGAAGTAGTTGGAAGCATCGGAGATTTATTATAATGAACCCTATCCACTCAAGATTAAACACTATAGCCCACGACTTTCAAACATGTCTAGAATGCCATGCATTACTAGCAATCTATCCTGGTGAAATGCACCCCGATAACATTAGTGAATTACTAAATATCGAGCCGACAGAAAAATTTGTAGCTGGAGATGAAATAACAAATTCTATTGGACGCACACGAAAGGTAAATATATCATCATGGTTTCTTTCCTCTGAAAACAATGTTGAGTCGAAAGATTTAAGGGCACATATTGATTGGGTCATCGATAAGCTCAATGGCTCTCATTCCGGATTACGCGAGTTGCAAAGCACTTCTGGCGTAAAAATGTCACTAAGGTGTGTATGGTGGTCTGCATATGGTGACGGCGGCCCCGTTCTTTGGCCAGAGCAAATGAAGGCATTAGCTGATTTAGATCTAGAGTGTGCCCTTAATATTTACTTTATCCCTGATGAATAAGTAAATAATATTACTGACAAGATGCCTGGATTTACAGCCAAGCATTAATATAATAAATACCACGGATAAAAATGAAAAAAAACGAAATATACATTGATATATTACAAGTGACATTACCTCATTTGCGTATGATTGCATCATCCAGTTTTCTTCACAGGCTTAGAGATCGTTCTGCCGTGTATGAGACACAGTTGATTCATGGATTCTATTCTTTGTTGTCTCATGAAGAATTTAAAGATGATGACATACGTTTCTTAAATCACCACTGTCGATATTACTATGAGAATTGTAACTCAAAAATTAGTATGCTTTATAACGATCACTTAAAGAGTTTTTCGGAACTTTTCTCAATTGTTCCAGAAAATTTCAAGGACAAGCTTGAATGGAAAGGACCCGAGATAATTTAAAATAAAGCAGACAAAGCGGCCCTTTCCGGGCCACTATGCCGGAAAGTCCCGATACGTTAAGGTGGGAATACTTTATAACAAAGATGCAATACTAAGTTCGTTTTTGACGGAGATAATTATGAGCACACAGGCATATGATGAAATAAAAAGCAATTTCGCCCATGCATGTTACGCCTATTGTAGAAATATGGTGAGTCATTCTATAGAAGGAAATATTGAAATGGATATGAATTTTCCTGAACAGGGTTTTGCTTATGAGGCTCTGGAAGGTTCTTTTTCCGAACCAATCGAAGACCTCATGCTTGAAATCATCACGATTATATTTATGGGCGGAAGGTGCATGCCAAAAACAGAACATTACCATAAAGAAAAAGTGTTAGATATTTTATCTAAAAATAATCTTAAAGAAATGACAAAATGTTTATCCGAAAATGATAAAAAAGAACTCCTTTATGATATGAAGATACTTGGACTAGTTGAAAAAACCTGAAACTAGCTAAGCAATAAATCACCCTATAAAAATTCCCTTAAGCTAAGAATATGACTGACATCATATTAAATAAATATAATCTATCAGGCAGGAAGGAAATAGTTCTCTTTGATCGACTAGGAATGGAAAACCTATACACAGGAGTCGAGATTGCAAGAAACATATATTTACTCGATGAACAGGAAGAGACAGTTTGGCAAGTAAGCAGCGATTTTGATAATGAAGTAAACCCATTTACAAACATGACATTGCATCGTGACGGTAGCATTACAGCATATCGATGGGATGGTGGAAATTATACAATTAACACCGAGGCTGGGTTCGCCATACCATCGATGCTCATGAAGTAGTCTTATTACTCGTCGGAACCACAGTTTTTTGTCGTGGCTCCGACGATGGTAGACCAACTCAGTAAAAAACTCAGGAGCCTACCGAAACAGGCTCCTTAAGCTCATTTACATCAATACCCTATCGCGGCCCCGGCTGGGCGGCGGATGTCGTTTGCGCCGTACAGGTAGCCTTCACGTACTTTGCCGGAGACTGCCGAGTCGTTGCCCGAATCCGCAGGCGTCACGCCCGCCGCGCCCGGTAAACCGACTAAAATCAGCTCCGCTGCGCCCCAAGGCGTTTGTTCCACCATCTTGTAGCCGCGCTGCTTCAGCAGGTTCAGCGTATCGGCAGACAACCCGCGCTGTTCGTAATACACCTCGTCCGGCAGCCACTGATGATGGATGCGCGGCGCGTCTACCGCTTCCTGCGGCGCCATGCCGTGATCGATGATATTCAGCGCCGTTTGCAGCGTGATAGTGATAATGCGCGAACCGCCGGGTGAGCCAAGCACCATGAAGACCTTACCGTCTTTCGTCACCAGCGACGGGCTCATGGACGAAAGTGGGCGCTTACCGGGGGCGATCGAATTACGCTCCCCTTGCACCAAACCGTACAGGTTTTTCTCGCCCACTTTCACCGTGAAGTCATCCATTTCGTTATTGAGGAAGAAGCCCGTACCCGGCGCGATCACCACCGAGCCAAAACGCCCGTTGACGGTATACGTGGTGGACACCGCGTTGCCCTGATTATCCACGATGGAATAGTGCGTGGTTTCCGGTCGCTCGTGCGGGCCAATCCCCGGCTGCACGTTTTTGGACGGCGTCGCGTTCTCCGGCTCGATTTGTTTGCGAATTTCAGCAGCGTAATCCTTACTCAACAGTCGCTCGACGGGATTGCTCACAAACGCCGGATCGCCGAGATACGTGTTGCGGTCCATGTACGCGTGGCGCATCGCTTCCGTCAGCACATGAACGGTGGCCGCCGAGTTAAAGCCTGTCGATTTAATGTCGTAGCCTTCGACAATATTGAGAATTTCACACATTGTGACGCCACCGGAACTGGGCGGCGGCGAAGAGACAAATTGATAACCGCGATAATTACAGGTCACCGGCGCCGTTTCGGTAATGCGGTAATTGGCAAAATCAGCCGCCGTCAGAATGCCGCCGCCCTGCTTTGCCGCGTTCTCCACCGCCTGCGGTATCGTACCTTTGTAGAAGGCATCCGGCCCTTTAGCGGCAATCGCCGCCAGCGTATTCGCCAGATCGGTTTGCACCAGCTTATCACCGGGCTGCAACGCGCTGCCGTCAGGACGCAGGAAAATGCGTGCCGCTTCAGGATCGGCTTTGAAGCGTTTTACGGTCGTGTCCAAAATATCGGTGTCTGCTCGCGTCAGCTCAAAGCCTTCACGTGCCAGTTTAATCGCCGGCGCCATCACCTGTTCGCGCGTCAATTTGCCGTATTTTTGTAGTGCGGTATCCAGCCCCAGCACCGTTCCCGGTACGCCAGCGGCCAGATAGCCGTACAGGCTCGCATCTTTTTTCACGCTCCCATCCGCGTTCAGGTACATGTTGGCGCTGGCCGCCGCAGGTGCCGTTTCACGGAAGTTGATAAAGGTGTCTTTCCCATCGGCCAGATGCAGCGTCATAAACCCGCCACCGCCGATGTTGCCACAGCAGGGATTGACCACTGCCTGCGCATAGCCCACAGCCACCGCGGCATCAATCGCGTTGCCGCCCATCTTCATGATATCGACGCCAATCTGCGAAGCCAGATACTGCGAGCTGACCACCATACCGTTTTTCGCTTCCACCGCGGGGGCCGACGCCGCCTGCACGGTTCCACTCACCAGCAGCGCCGTCACACTCAGTGACAACAACCATTTTCCCGCTGCCGCCCTGCCCAATGCTGTGTTTCTTATTCTCATGAAGACCCCTTTATCCCTTTGATTTCACTCACTGCTTTTATGTCTACCCTCTTGCGAAGCTAACTTGCAAAGCCCGCGCCAATAAACGACCGCGGCTTAACGGATTCATCAGCAGCAGTAAGAAGCGTAGGAAAGGCGTGAGAAATTGCGAAAACAGCTGCTTATCTTTGCGACGCTGCACGATAAATACGCCCCATAATGGGACATACGGTTTATGACTGCCGCACAGGTAGCCATGAACGTAACCGCGCGCCAAACACATTCACCAACAGGCCGACCATAATCAGCATCGCGCCCATGATTTGCAGCAGCGAGAGCGATTCACCAAGAAAAATGGCCGCGCTGACCAGCCCAACCACCGGCACCAACAGCGATAAGGGTGCCACACGCCAGGTCTCATAGCGCGCCAGCAGGCTTCCCCAAATCCCGTAACCGATGATGGTGGCCGCAAACGCCAGATACGCCAAAGACAAGATCGTCGGCAGTTGGATCGTCGTTAAACTGTGGACAATCGCGTCCCTGCCTTCGAACAGCCAGGAACTGATGAAAAACGGCACGACAGGTACCAGTGCACCCCACACCACCAGAGACATGATTCTTACATCACTGTTTTTACTCATAATAATCTTGTTGATGATGTTACCTATCGCCCATGACAGCGCCGCCGCCAGCGTCAACAGCAGCGTGGTAGTGGTCATACCGGAGGACATTTGCAGCGCCGTGCGCCCTTCTGCCAGCACCACCATCCCTATCGCCGCCACCAAAATCCCAACAACGTGATTCCAGCGCAGCTTTTCCGACAGCAAAACCGCGCCAACCAGCAGCGTAAAAAATGCCTGAGCCTGTAGCACCAGCGAGGCAATCCCCGCGGGCATGCCCAGCTTGATAGCGAGAAACAGGAAGCCAAACTGACCAAAGCTGATTGTCATACCGTAGGCAACCAGCCATTTCAGGGGAATACGCGGGAAAGGAACAAAGAAAATAGCCGGGAGCGCCACCAGCGAAAAACGTAGCCCTGCCAGCAAAAAAGGCGGCATGTCATTCAGCCCGACCTTGATCACCACAAAATTCACACCCCATAACACCACGACACAAAGCGCAAGCAGCGCATCTTTCAACGACATCCTCATCCCCTGATCAAATAGGTAGCCAATACCTTCCTCAAGGTACGCGTAAAATGAAAAAACGGATAAGAAAAGATCATTATGACGTTACGTGACAATGACTAAGCGTAACCATGACGTGGAATAGCCGACCACCTGAATCAGTGGTCGGTCTAGAGAGCGTTTACTCGATGGCGGTCGGTTTTTCCGTCAGCGTGGTTTTGTTATCACCCTGAATGGCTTTTACTTTCTGCTCCGTTTTCTGTACCGCATCTGCGCTACTCAACAGGCTATATGTCAGCTCAAACGTCGTGCTCTGCCCAGGCTGTAGCTTTTTAACCCGCCCTTGTTCACGTTCAATCGTCACCGGGTAGGCGTAGTTAGTGCCGGGTTCGATCCCCGTGACATAGCCCTGTTTTTCCGTATCCGTGTTTTTCCACAGCGTCAGCAGCGGCAGTTGATGAGTATCAAAGGCAATCGACACACCCTTATCTCCCACCTTGTTCACCAGCGCCGCCAGCGTTTTGCCCTGTGCATCCGTGTACGGCGTAATGTTGAACACCATTTCATCAAAGTCTTTCGTCGGCCCTTTATAGGTTTGCCAGCTGGCCAGACCCGCTTTAGCGTGGTCATTAAACGGAGAAATCTCTTTCACCGGCGCGATGAAACGTGCGCCTTCTTCCAGAATCGGCGTGCCAAAATTGCTGTGGTAGATAATTTGGTAGTCACGCGGGTAATCCGCTTTGTTGGTCAGCACATCATGCACGGTAAACGACTCGCTGCCGGGAACGTAGCGCAGCTCGGTCCAGGTTTCCAGATTCGACTTCTTGAAGCTGTTTTCTTTCAGCAGGCCTCGCACCGTAATGGTATGCGGGGCTTTATCGCTGACTTCCACGACCACTTTAGAAGCCGGTGTGTTGCCCGCACGGCCATGCAGGGTATAGATCATGCCATCGCTGACGACCGGGTGCCCCGTCCATTCGAAGCCGCAGCGCACCATCATCTCATTGAAACCTTCCAGCCAGCCCAGCCCGTTACGGCTTTCCAGATTGATGGTGTTCGGGTTTACGACCTCATCAACTGGTGAATCCCACCCCAAACGGATGTTTTTGCCCGTCACATGCAGTAAGTCCATCCCCCGCGTCGGGCTGAGGGCAATTTTCAGCCCGTCCTGACTGGTAATCGTAATCACTTTACTGCCTTCCTGACGTCCGCCGTGCAGGACTTTTTGCTCAATGCTGAAATGCTGATTTTTGATCTTCAGGGCATCACTGCCAATTTGCCAGTTTCCCTTTTCTACACTGCCTTCAGCATCTGTCAGCACAAACGTCTGCGCCGATAGTTGCCATGATGTCAGCGCCAGTGTAATGCCTATAGCCAGTAATTTTTTCATGTTAACCATCCCTCTTTGCTGAATTGTTTTAGCTAATGCGAGCTAAAGACTACAAATCAGCTGATGGTCAGAATGTGATAACTATCACCAGATGGAAAAATTCGGCATTGTCGCGTTATTTATCCGATTAGCATCACTAATTCACCATGAATGGTATCTATATTTGCAGAATTATTGAGATCTCGATCGGTAAAAGCTGACATCGTTTCAGCAACATAAAGCACGCGGTCTAAAATCCTTTTCTCGTCGGCATGACTTACAGACATTCATGCTGAATTTTAAATATGTGGCGAGATAAAAAATCATCAGATTGTTTTTTGACCACATTGCACCCTATTGGCGCAAGCGCTATGGTTGCCGCTAACCTGTGTACGATCACTGATAAATAAACTATGAACTTTTCTCTTTTCGGCAAGAAATTCACGCGCCACGCTGGCATCACCCAATTAATGGACGACCTGAACGAAGGGCTGCGTACGCCAGGCGCAATCATGCTGGGGGGCGGCAATCCGGCACACATTCCAGAGATGGACCGCTACTTCCAGCAACTGTGTCAGGAGATGCTGGAGCAAGGGAAATTAACGGAAGCGCTATGCAACTACGACGGTCCGCAAGGTAAGGATACGCTGCTTAAAGCGTTGGCCGAACTCCTGAGTAACGAATTAGGCTGGCAGATTGGACCACAGAATATTGCGCTGACAAATGGCAGCCAAAGTGCGTTTTTCTACTTATTTAACCTGTTTGCAGGTCGCCACAGCGATGGCAGCCTGAAAAAGGTGCTGTTCCCGCTGGCGCCAGAATATATCGGCTATTCGGATTCCGGGCTGGACGAGAACATGTTCGTCTCCGTTCGTCCACAGATCGAGCTGTTGCCTGAAGGGCAATTCAAATATCACGTTGATTTCGATCACCTATCGATTACCGATGATATCGGGCTGGTTTGCGTCTCCCGCCCAACCAATCCGACCGGTAACGTACTAACCGACGACGAGCTGATGCGTCTGGATATTCTGGCGCAGCAGCACAAGGTTCCCTTGCTGATTGATAACGCCTATGGCGTACCGTTCCCCGGCATCATCTTCAGCGATGCGACGCCGCTGTGGAACCCGAATATCATCCTATGCATGAGCCTGTCCAAACTGGGCCTGCCCGGTTCACGCTGCGGTATCGTGATTGCGGATGAAAAGATCATTTCCGCGATCGGCAACATGAACGGTATCATTAGCCTGTCTCCGGGTGCGGTCGGACCGGCGCTGGCACACGAGATGATTCAGCGTGGCGATCTGCTGCGCTTATCTAACGACGTCGTGCGCCCGTTCTACCAACAGCGCGTGACGGAAACTATCGCGATTATTCGTCGTTACCTGTCGCCTGAGCAGTGCCTGATTCATAAACCGGAAGGCGCAATCTTCCTGTGGCTGTGGTTTAAGGATCTGCCTATCACGACGGAAATCCTGTACCAGCGCCTGAAAAAACGCGGTGTCCTCATGGTGCCGGGACACTATTTCTTCCCCGGTCTGGATCAGGACTGGCAGCACGCTCATCAATGTATGCGCATGAACTATGTGCCGGAGCCGGAGAAAATCGAACAGGGTATTGCGATTCTGGCGGAAGAAGTTGAAAAGGCGATGCAGGAAGGCTAATTCACCGCCAAAGTAGACACGTCGTGAAACGAAATACGGTGGGATGCAGGTACACCTGCCCCACCGTTGTTATTTTGCCGTCCGCTTCCTTTATCTTTATTCACCTGCTTTTTGCCCCCCTTCATCCCCCACAACACCAGTCGGCTAACGATTAATCATTGGGATTATTTTTCCCTTTTAATCGGTAATAACTTTTGTTTATACCAAAATTAATCGCTGATTCATTCCAAAAAGACGGCAATCTCTCAACCCTAACCAAAACTTTCAGAAGAAATGCGCATTCTGCGCAACTTATTGCTCACTTTCTGGTGGAAATCACTTTTTGCGCAATGTCTGCAAACGATTCGCGAAGTCTGCGCAACTTTTTGCTCAAATTTCGCTTAGGTAAAATTTGAATTAAGTAATTCTCATTATAAAACAATCACATAAAATTTGGCACATGGATTGCTATGTGAACGGTGAAGTTACTCATTCCGTTCAATAACAAGGAGCAAGACTATGCCAACTCCATGCTATATCAGCATCGAAGGTAAAACTCAGGGCAACATCACCGCAGGTGCTTTCACTTCTGATTCTGTCGGCAACATCTATGTGGAAGGCCACGAAGACGAAATGCTGGTTCAGGAATTCAAACACATCGTCACCGTACCAACCGACCCGCAGTCTGGTCAGCCATCCGGCCAGCGCGTACACAAGCCGTTCAAGTTTACCGTCGCGCTGAACAAAGCGGTTCCGCTGATGTACAACGCCCTGGCGTCCGGCGAAATGCTGCCAACCGTGACCCTGAAGTGGTACCGCACCTCAGTTGAAGGTAAGCAAGAGCATTTCTTCTCTACCGTGCTAACCGATGCCACCATCGTTGACGTTAACTGCCAGATGCCACACTGCCAGGATCCGGCGAAGCTGGACTACACCCAGCTGATCGAAGTGTCTCTGGCCTATCGCAAAATCGATTGGGAACACACCGTTGCCGGTACTTCCGGTTCCGATGACTGGCGTGCACCGGTCGAAGCGTAATTCCTATTTAACCCGGGCTTGCCCGGGTTTTCTGCATTGAGCCATGGCCCACGCCATGCCTGAGTGTGGATGGCCGCATCAGGAGGACAGATGGCAAACAGTACAGGATTACAGTTCACCGTTAAGGTTGGCGCATTGCCCGCATCGACCTTTTCCGTGGTGGATTTTCAGCTCAGCGAGGCGCTCAACCAGCCGTTTGCCCTGTCGCTGAATCTGGCCAGCCCCTTACCGGGTATCGATTTTGGAGGGGTTCTCGATCAGCCTTGCGAGCTTCTGGTGTGGTACGAAGGCGAACTTCAAAGACGCGTCAGCGGCATTGTCAGCGCGTTCGCGCAGGGCGACACTGGCTTTCGCCGCACACGCTATCAGGCAGAAGTCCGTCCGGCTCTGTGGCGTTTGGGGCTACGCACCAATGCCCGCATCTTTCAGGCGCAGAAACCAGAAGCGATTATCGGCGCGCTGCTGGAAGAAGCAGGCATCACCGACTACGCCTTTGCGCTGCGCAACGAGCACGCAGTGCGGGAATACTGCGTGCAATATCGGGAGAGCGATTTAGCCTTTATCACCCGACTGGCTGCAGAAGAAGGCATGTATTTCTTCCATGAGTTTGAGGAAGGCAAACACCGCGTTGTCTTTGCCGACGATGCAGGTGCATTGGCAAAAGGCCCTGAGCTGTTTTTCAACCTTGCCACACAGGGGCTGAGCGAAGGGGCGTACGTGCGCCGTTTCCGCTATGCCGAGTCGGTGAGTACCGCCGAGGTAGCGCTGAAGGATTACAGCTTCAAAACCCCAGCCTATAGCCTGCTGCACCAGAAGATAAGCGGTGAACTGGAACACCAGCGCGAAACCTACCAACACTTCGATTATCCCGGTCGTTTTAAGCAAGACCCGAGCGGCAAGGCCTTTACCGGCTATCGGCTGGACGCACTACGAGCGGGTGCGATGACTGGCTCGGGCGAATCCAATGCTGCTGAACTGATGCCGGGCAGCAGTTTTACCTTAACCGAGCACCCTAATCTGGCGCTCAATATCGGCTGGCAACTGGTCGCCATCACCCACAGTGGGCAGCAGCCGCAGGCGCTGGAAGAGGAAAGCGGCGGCGAACCGACCACCTACAGCAACAGCTTTGAAGTGGTGAAAGCCAGCACGACCTGGCGCGCCGACCTGCCATACAAACCCATGGTAGACGGCCCGCAGATCGCCACCGTTGTCGGCCCGGCAGGCGAAGAGATTTACTGCGACCAGTACGGCCGGGTGAAACTGCAATTTCCGTGGGACCGCTACGGCGCGAGCGATGACCAGAGCTCCTGCTGGGTACGCGTCAGTCAGGGCTGGGCGGGCGGTCAATACGGCCTGATCGCCATCCCGCGCATCGGCCATGAAGTTATTGTGAGTTTCCTCGAAGGCGACCCGGACCAGCCCATCGTGACGGGCAGAACCTTCCATGCCACTAATCCCTCGCCCTACCCGTTACCAGCCAACAAGACGCGCACGACGCTGCGCACCACGACCCACAAAGGTGCCGGGTTCAACGAACTGCGCTTTGAGGATCAGGCCGGTCAGGAAGAAGTGTTTATCCATGCTCAGAAAGACATGAACACCGTGGTGCTGAATAACCGCAGTACGGGTGTAGGCGTCGACCATGCAGAGAACGTCGGACGGGATCAGATCAGTGTCATAGGCCGCCATCAAATTCTTAACGTCGTCGAGAATCAGGGAACGGAGATTCAGGGTGCCCAGAAAGTCATCATCGGGGCAGGCCGAGAAACCGAGGTCACGATGAACGAGAAGCTAACGGTAACGGGAAATATCACCATCACCTCGACCGGCGGCAATATCGAACTGACGACGGGAGCAGGTTCGCTGACCATTTATCAGAATGGCAATATCGACATCAAGGGCGTGAAGGTCAACGTGGTTGGCAGTGAACGTATTGATTTAAATAAATAATCAGAGAATGAGTCACCACGCTACAGGTGTGGTGGCTTAGGGCTTACAACCACACCATTACTCGAGACATTTTATCGTGACGACGACATCTTCTTCCCACTGCATCTTCACCGAAGGCCGCATCACGTTGCCCGACGGCTACCGCGATCGCACTGTGAATGCATTTACGCCCGGTCAGGAAGGCGAACCTGCTTTTACGGTTTCACGCGATGTACTGAACGACGGAGAAGTATTGAGCGGCTACATCGATAGACAGTTGGATCTGATGACTCAGCATTTTAAAGGCTGGAAAACACAGGCCCGTGAAACAATTTGGTTAGGCAATAACATCCTGGAAGGTGAAAGCCTCCAGGCGAGTTATATGCGTGATGGTCAACGTATTTGGCAGCAGCAGGCGGTATTCGCATTAGATAGCGTACAGATTCTGGTTTTCACCTTATCGAAAACCGCCGCACCTTCTGCTGCTGATGAGTCTCGGTTCAACGCCCTGCTCGGGAGCTTTACGTTTAACCAATAACGATAAGGAATATTGTTATGTTTGAAGCCGCGCGCGTTGGTGATGGGATCGGGCATTCGGGTGCGTTAGCAGGCATGATTGCGGGCACCATCGTCGGTGGGCTGATTGCCGCAGTCGGTGGCATTGCTGCCGGTGCCTTATTTGTTGCGGGTCTCGCCTCCTCTTGCCTGGGCGTTGGCGTATTATTGATTGGCCTCAGTTTTGCTGTGGGTTGGGCAACCGGCGTACTGGCAGAAAAAGCCCGTGATAGCATTGCCGAGGCAGGTGCCAGCAGCATGTCGAAAGCCGGAACCGTTGATACGGGTTCACGCAATGTGTTCATCAACGGTATGAAGGCCGCCCTTGCCACCCTGAGTGTGGCCAGCTGTAGCAAAGATGGACCGTCCATGCAGGTGGCGCAGGGCTCGGAAACGGTATACATCAACAGCCAGCCAGCATCCCGCCTTGGCGATAAAGTGAACTGCGGCGCCACTATCACGGAGGGTTCTTCCAATGTTTTCATCGGTGGTAAAGCCAAATCCACATTACCTATCAAACCGGAAGTTCCCGAGTGGCTCTATAAAGTCTCTGATCTAACGCTGCTTTTCGCTGGACTGATTGGTGGCGTCGGCGGCGCAGCGAGCAAGCTCGGAAAACTGGGCCAACTTTTACAAAAAATCCCCGGTATCAATAAGATCCAACGCATTGCCTGCCGCTTTGGCGTGCTCATGACCAGCGTAGCGGCTGGGGGCATTATCGCCCGCCCGATAGACATCGTAAGTGGTCAAAAATTTCTGTCAGATGAAGATGAACTGGATTTTGTCCTCCCCTCTCGCTTATCCGTGTATTGGCAACGTTACTGGCGTAGCGGTAACCCCGGCGATAGTGTATTGGGAAAAGGATGGAGCCTGTTCTGGGAAACGACGCTAACGCGCTATCAGGACGGTCTGGTCTGGCGTGCGCCGTCAGGCGATCTGATTTCCTTCCCTTTCGTTCCCATCGGCCAGCGAACCTACTGTCCGCCAGAAAAACGCTGGCTGGAGCACCATCAGGATGAGAGCTGGTCGGTTTATGGGCCAGACGGTGAAGTATGGTATTACACGGCGTTGTCTCCGCAGGGAAAAGCGGTGCTGACACGCATTGCCGAGCCATGTGGCAATGACATGCTCCTTTTCTGGAACGACGACGACACGCTTAGCGCACTCACGGACAGCGCCGGGCGGCACATCACATGTCGATATCTTGATGGGCGGCTGGAAAGCGTCTGGCTGGATGAATCGACCTGTCTCGTGCACTATACCTACAATACGCACAGGCAGCTTGTCACCGTCACCGGGCGGGGCGGTAGCGTGCGCCGTCGTTTTACCTGGCAGGATGACGGGCTGATGGCCAGCCATGAAGATGCCAGCGGCCTGCTCAGCGAATATCAGTGGCAGGAGATTGCCGATTTACCTCGCGTGGTGGCATACCGGAATAGCGCGGGTGAACAACTCACGCTGGAGTACGACTTTGCTGGCCAGCGGAGAACCGCCCGCCGGGAGGATGGCCTCGTTGCACAGTGGGAGCTTGACGGTGATGACCACGTCATTCGCTTTATCGATTACGACGGTCGCGAAACCAACCTGAATTATACCGACGGCGAGCTGTGTGAAGTCATCCTTCCCGGCGGGGCAAGTCGCAAAACCATATGGGACAGCTATGGTCGTTTACTCAGTGAAATTGACCCGTTAGGTCGGGAAACACACTACCAGTGGTATCGGCTGACGGATAACATTGCGCTGGTGACGTATGCCGACGGCAGCCAGGAGCAAATGCAGTATGACGACCTTAACCGACTGGTTGAGGAGGTCGATGCACTGGGTAACCCAACACGTTATCACTATCCCAATGCACAGGAGAGCTTACCGGACAGCGTGATCGACGCTCTGGGCGGCACCGTGACGCTGGTCTGGAATCACCAGGGGCTGCTGACGGCACGTACCGACTGTTCAGGACAATGCAGCACCTTCGAGTATGACCATTACGGACAACTGCTGGCTTCTGTCGATGCGGAAGGCCACACCACCCGCCGGGAGTGGGATGCCTGTGGACAACTGACAGGCGTTATCTACCCGGATGGTCGCCGGGAAACGCTGCGCTGGAATGCCCGTGGTCAGTTACAGGCATGGCGTGATGCACAGAACAACGAAGTACGCTGGCAGTATAACGCATTAGGCCAGCCCGTCAGTGTGACAGACCGCCTCCGCCGGACAAAACACTGGCACTATGATACGCGCGGGCTGTTGTTGCGATTAGATAATGGCAACGGTGCAGAATACCAATTTGGCTATGATGCCGTCGGCCGCCTGGTTAAAGAACGGCGCGTAGATGGCGTCGAGCTAACATTCCGCTACGACGACGCAGGCTACTTATGTCAGCGCTCACAGCGCGGAAATGCGGCGAATGATGCCGCCATCGCGCACGTTTATCAGCATGATGTGGCCGGGCAACTGGTGCGCCGAGCACATGCACACGCCGAGTTTCATTACCAGCACAGTGACAGAGGGCGGCTGGTTTCGCTAAAACGTGAGCCTACCGAGGAAGGCCTCGCGTTGGGACTCACCGCCGATGAGGTCAGATTGACCTATGATGCCGCAGGCTATCTGTCGGGAGAGTACAGCAGTGAGGGAGACATTTGCTATACGCGGGACGAACTGGGGAATGTAAGTACCCTGTCTCTGCCGGATGGCGATACGCTGCGCTGGCTGCGCTACGGTTCAGGCCACGTCAGCGCAGTAAAATTCAATCATCAAGTGGTCAGCGAGTTTACCCGTGACCGCTTACACCGGGAAATCACCCGCACTCAGGGACGACGCGAACAGCGGCGAGAGTATGACAGTTTAGGCCGCCTGACCTCACAACGCAGCGGGCTCTGGGATGTCGCCCAGCCCGAACAGCAGATATTATCGCGAGCCCTAAGTTACACCGCATCCGGCGAACTGGCCTCAGTCCGCGACAGCCTGCGAGGCGATGTTCAGTACGATTACGATGCAGAGGGCCGACTGCTGAAGCGCATTGACGTGCACTGGCAGGTGCATCATCGGGCATACGGCTATGATGCGGCGGACAACATACAGGATGTCAGCCGTTCATCTTCCACCTTCCCGTTATCAGACAACCGCCTGCTGAACTGGCGCAATCTCTGGAACCAGTATGACGGCCAAGGCAATCTGACACAGCGGCGTGATGGCGAAACACAACAATTTTACCGGTACGACGCCGATAACCGACTGCTGGAAGCTCGGGGACGGGGGCCGCAGGGCGACTTTGTCGCATGCTATAGCTATGACGCACTGGGCAGACGCACCCGTAAAACGGTCATCTGGGGCGAAAACGGGAAGCAGGAAGAAACACGTTTCCTATGGGAAGGTTTCCGGCTGTTGCAGGCCAGACACGCTGACCGAACAGAAAGTTACATGTATGACCCGAACGTCTGGTGGTCGCCGTTAGCACGTATCAGCCAGCAATCGGGAGAGCGCGACGGCGATATCCGCTGGTTCAACACCGACCTGAATGGCGCACCGCTGGAAATGACGGACGCGGACGGCTCAGTCCGCTGGAGCGGAGACTACAGCAGCTTCGGTGCAGTCAACGGACAAACGCAGGACAGCGAAGGACTGCGCCACGGCAAACCGGTGGAACCCCAGCCGTTACGCTACGCCGGACAATACGCGGATGAAGAAACCGGTTTGCACTACAACCTGTTCCGCTACTATGATCCCACTGTAGGCCGATTCACCACGCAGGACCCGATTGGGCTGGCGGGCGGAATTAACCTCTATCAGTATGCGCCTAATCCGTTGGGGTGGGTGGATCCGTTGGGGTTGAATGGACATTGCGCATTCGGAAACAAAAGTAAGCCTCGCGCACCAAGGCCGGGAAAAGATATCGATGTTGACGCTAACGGCATGGTGAAATCTCAAGCTGATGAGCTATTACCTCAGGGTGCATCTACTACACTGGATCCTAATAAATCACCATTAAGTGGGCATTATCATACAATTCCTAAAGGAAGCGAATTACCCGATGGTCTAGGCATTAAAGTTGATGGAAAAGATGTAATTCCTGGCTCACCTCATGCAGCAGGTCATGCTACTATTTACCCTACACGTGACATGCCAATGACTGAATTTCAAAATTTATTTGATTCAATAAATTGGCAATATGGTGGAAAGATATGACGATTGAAAATATCCACTCTGAAGAATGGAATTCGGTAAAAGAGGCCGAAAATAATTTCTTATCTGCTAAGCATTACTTTAGAAAATCTCATGGTTTTTTTGATGAAATGTTGTTAATTATTAGAAATGTATCTGAACAAGGTGCAGTCCTAAGATTTATAAGAGATGAGGACTTTGATGATTCACACCTCGAAAAATTAATACCAATAATTATTGATATCGCTGTAGATGGGAATATTGATAACTTTTCTTTTGCTAGAGATATACTAATAAAAAATTCAAAAAATAATGCTGTCAGAAATAGGTTAACATCTGTCTTTGATGAACTACTCGCCTCCCATGATGAATATATTTATAGAAGAGTCGCGGAATTATTGGTTTTTTTAAATTATAATGACTTGAGGAGAAAACTAATGAATGAATGTAAAAAAGACAACAATGATGATATAAAAGAGATCTATACTGACTTCATTAATAAATATAATATTTCTTGGTGAAACATAACCGGAAGTGATCTCAACAATCCTTCCGGATTTATTTTATCCACTATTTATTCCGTGATACGCGATGTCAGATATTAATCTCAGTTTCAATCACTATCCTGCCCCGCTCTACCGTTATCGCATTCCGGCCATAAAGCCGACTCTTCCAAACTACAACCTTTCAGGTAAATAGCTGACGATAGGAAGCAAGAAGAAACACGTTCCCTGCGGGAAGGTTTCCGGCTGTTGCAGGCCAGACACGCTGACCGAACAGAAAGTTACATGTATGACCCGAACGTCTGGTGGTCACCGTTAGCACGTATCAGCCAGCAATCGGGAGAGCGCGACGGCGATATCCGCTGGTTCAACACCGACCTGAATGGCGCACCGCTGGAAATGACGGACGCGGACGGCTCAGTCCGCTGGAGCGGAGACTACAGCAGCTTCGGTGCAGTCAACGGACAAACGCAGGACAGCGAAGGACTGCGCCACGGCAAACCGGTGGAACCCCAGCCGTTACGCTACGCCGGACAATACGCGGATGAAGAAACCGGTTTGCACTACAACCTGTTCCGCTACTATGATCCCACCGTCGGACGCTTCACCACGCAGGACCCGATTGGGCTGGCGGGCGGAATTAACCTCTATCAGTATGCGCCTAACCCGCTGGGGTGGGTGGATCCGCTGGGGTTGACTCCAGACGAAGTTATTCGTTACATGGGGAAAGATGAGGCAATCTCTTCCGTTGCTGAACGTAATGGCCTAGGGGGACTAGTTCCTAATAATCGTGGAGATAAGGCTGTTTGGGTCAACCATGACAGTAAACCTGGATTCAATCCGGGTAATGAGAAATATAGAGCTGTAATGACAGTGGATAACAATGGTGTCGATATGCTTAATAAGCATCAAGATATTTCTGCTGTAAATTATAAAGAAACAGGATTAAAAGATGGTGTGCTTTCTAAGCAGAATGAGCCCAAAGCTAGAGGTATTGGGCGAAATGTGATTGATAAATTTAATAATTCGATAAAATCCTTTAGGATTGAGAAAAAGGGTAAGGACGGAAAATGGAAATCGTGCGGAAAGAAAGTCACATGAACATTATTGATGTTTTTTTTTATAAGCTTGAAAACTTCATCAATCCAAGATGTTACAGAAAAGATTTCCTCCCCTATTATTACAAAGAGGATGAAAGAGATCTTCATTTAATTTCTGTTAAAGGAGAAAATGGCAGACTGTATCCTTTGACAAGATGGCATGATATTTTCCCAAAAGGTAAAGTGGATAAGATAATACATAGCCTAGGCTTTAGTGAAAACGATTGTTATGCTATGAAAATAATGCTTTCCAGATTTGGGTATTTATTTCAAATAGATAACAGACAACGAATAAACAAAGATATTCATATTATTTTCTATGTTTTTCAATTGGTTTTTCTAAAGAGAAAAACAAAAAATGAGACAGATATAAATTATTTTTTTAAATTTTTATGCTTTGAGCTTGGTATTGGTGATGATGTATACGATAAGTTTTATGTTCATGATAACAAATTATTTCTGAAATCAGAAAATTTAGGTGATATTGATTTTTATGAATATATTATTGAATTTTATGATAGAATTAAAAACACCAAAAACACGGATATCATTGAAAATATAAAATTATTTCAACTTTCCGTCATTGAGTTATTATTTTCCAAAAAACACAAAATAAAAGAAATACCTATTAATGATATTAACAAAGATCTTATTAATCCTGAGGTTTTCTTATTAAGTTATAAAAAATCAAAAAAAATAATATTTAATTCTTTAATTGATTGCTTTAATAGATATCAATCAAGTGAAAATTTATTTATTTCAAATTCCATATTAATGAATTACTCTTACTATATATTAAAAAACAATAAAAGGAAAATAATTTCACTTAAGAAATACGTTGACGATGACACTATTTTCTCTTCAATAATATCGTCTATAGCATTCAGGGGAATTGCAGTTAATGAAGATTTTTTCATTAACATGGGGCTTGCTGAATATTTGAATTTACCTGATAGGGAAGAAACTACTCTATATAATCTTATATACTCTATATGATATATTTAAAATATATGATTATATCGCTATGAATTAAGGACGGCGCGGTCCGCTGGAGCGGAGACTACGGCAGCTTCGGGGCTGTCAACGGACAGACACAGGACAGCGAACGGCTGCGCCACGACAAGCCGGTGGAGTCCCAACCGTACGCTACGCCGGACAATACGCGGATGATGAAACCGGTTTGCACTACAACCTGTTCCGCTACTATGATCCCGCCGTCGGACGCTTCACCACGCAAGACCCGATTGGGCTGGCAGACGGGGAAAATCTGTATGCTTATGCGCCGAATACCAATGGAATAAGCACACAATCAACGCCCCACACCGCGGCAAAGCGGTGTGGGGCGTTGAAGGCAAACTAGGCTACAGCGGTGCCCTGTTCATCCTGATCGACGGCGAAGCAGGCGACCTGCTGTTCGCCGTAGGTTTTCAACTGCGGCTGGAACTGTGTGCAGGTGCTGAAGCAGCGCTGGCAGCGGGCGTTGAATGCGCAGCCCGGCGGTGGATTCAGCGGGCTGGGCAGCTCGCCCGTCAGCTTGATGCGCTCACGGCGTAAATCCGGGTTCAGGCGCGGCGTTGCGGAAAGTAGCGCCTGCGTATACGGGTGGCGCGGGTTGTTGAAAATGGCATCTTTACTGCCCTTCTCGACGCAGCGACCCAGATACATCACCATCACTTCATCAGCGATATGTTCGACGACGGACAGATCGTGCGAGATGAAGACGTAAGACAGCCCCAAATCCTGTTGCAAATCCATCATCAGGTTCAGCACCTGTGCACGCACCGACACGTCCAGCGCCGACACCGGTTCATCGGCAATCACCACGTCTGGGTCCAGCATCAGCCCACGAGCGATAGCGATACGCTGACGCTGGCCACCAGAGAACATATGCGGGTAGCGGTCATAATGTTCCGTTTTCAGCCCGACTTTCGCCATCATCGCCAGCGCTTTTTCACGGCGTTCGGCTTTTGACAGTTCCGTGTTGATCAGCAGCGGTTCTTCGAGGATCTGTCCGACTTTCTTACGTGGATTCAGCGATCCGTAAGGATTCTGGAACACGATCTGGATCTTCTGACGACGCAGCTTCTGCGCTTCAGGATCGTGCTTCAGCAGATCCTGCCCCTGATAGTACAGCTCGCCATCAGACGGGGTTTCGATCATCGTCAGCAGGCGGCCCAGCGTGGATTTTCCACAGCCGGACTCTCCGACCACCGCCAGCGTTTTACCGCGCTCCAGCGTAAAGGAAACGCCGTCCAGCGCTTTCACCATTCGCTCCGGCGCAAAAAAACCTTTCTTCACCGGGTAGTGTTTTTTCAAATCAATCGCATGCAGTAAATACGGCTGCGATGTGGCGTTCAGTTCACTCATAGGGTCGGCCTCCCCGCATCATCCAGCGGTGTATGACATTTCACCTGACGACCAGGAATATCGCGCAGTTCAGGTTCTTCCTGACGGCAGCGCTCATGCGCGTAGGGGCAGCGCGGGTTTAACAGGCAGCCATTCGGGCGATCGTATTTACCCGGTACCACGCCCGGCAACGATGCCAGTCGGGATTTGTCCACCGCAAACTCCGGCAGCGCACGCAGCAACGCCTGGGTATACGGATGACGGGGCGCGCTGAAAATATCCGCCGCTTTGCCTGATTCCACGACCTGCCCGGCATACATCACGATAATGTGGTGTGCCGCTTCGGCCACCAGCGCCAAATCGTGTGTAATCAGGATCAGCGCCATGTTCTCGCGCTGCTGCAATTCGAGCAGCAGTTCAATGATCTGCGCCTGAATGGTCACGTCCAGCGCCGTCGTTGGCTCATCGGCAATCAGCAGCTTCGGCCGACAGGCAATCGCCATCGCAATCATCACGCGCTGGCTCATCCCGCCGGAAAGCTGGTGCGGATACACATCGAGACGCGAAGCCGGATCGGGAATCCCAACCAGCGTCAGCAGGTCAATCGCCCGCTGACGACGGGTTTTGCGGTTACCGCCCTGATGCACCTTGATGGCTTCCATGATCTGGTAGCCCACGGTGTAGCACGGGTTCAGACTGGTCATCGGGTCCTGGAAGATCATCGCGACCTCAGAGCCCACCAGATTACGCCGTTCTTTCTCGGAAATTTGCTTTAAATCGCGCTGGTTAAATTCCAGCTTGTCGGCCATCACTTTGCCGGGGTAGTCAATCAGTCCCATTATCGCCAGCGAGCTGACGGATTTACCGGAGCCGGATTCCCCGACGATACCGACCACCTGCCCTTCTTCCACCTGATAACTGATGCGATCGACCGCCCGAAACGGCAGATCCTCGTCACCAAAGTGAACCGACAGTTTATCTACATTGAGCAACGCCATCTCTCTACCTCTGTTACTGCTTGAGTTTGGGGTCGAGAGCATCACGCAAGCCGTCCCCCATCAGGTTAAACGCCAATACCGTCAGTAAGATTGCCAGACCGGGGAACGTCACCACCCACCAGGCGCTTTGCGCAAACTGCAAAACGTCCGACAGCATGGTGCCCCACTCTGGCGTTGGCGGCTGTGCGCCCATACCGAGGAAACCCAAAGCAGCCATATCAAGAATGGCGTTAGAAAAGCCGAGAGAAGCCTGCACAATCAGCGGTGCCAGGCAGTTAGGAAGAATGTTGACGAACATCTGGCGTGCCGAACCGGCTCCCGCCACGCGTGAAGCCGTGACGTAATCGCGGTTAACTTCCACCAGCACCGCCGCACGGGTTAAACGGACGTAGTGCGGTAATGCCACGAAGGTCAGCGCCAGCGAGGCGTTCACAATCGAAGGCCCGAAGACGGCCACCAGCACCAGCGCCAGCAGCAGGCTTGGCAGCGCCAGCATGATATCGACGATACGCATGATGAGCGCATCAACCACACCGCCGAAATACCCGGCCAGCAGACCGAAGATCACCCCCAGCACCAACGACAGCGCCACCACCAGACAGCCGACCAGCAGCGACAGGCGTGCACCGTACATCAGGCGGGACAGGACATCACGCCCGACATCATCGGTGCCCAGAATGAACTGCCAGCTTCCGCCCTCTTGCCAGACCGGCGGACGCAGCAGCGCATCACGGAACTGCTCGGCAGGCGCATGCGGTGCCAGTACGTTAGCGCCAATGGCGATAATCAGCATCAGCACGACATACACCATGCCAATGACCGCCCCTTTGTTACGTTTAAAATAGTGCCAGAATTCCTGTAGCGGGGTCATCGGCTTCGGTGCGCTATTTACAACAGGTTCAGTGACATTTGTCATCTTAGCCTTCCCCTTATTTCTTGTGACGGATGCGTGGGTTAACCACGCCGTAGAGCACATCCACCAGCAGGTTCACCAGAATGATCATGGTTGCCACCAGCAGCACGCCGCCCTGAACCACCGGATAGTCACGACGCTGCAACGCATCGATCAACCACCGCCCCAGCCCCGGCCAGGAGAAAATGGTTTCCGTCAGGATCGCCCCGGCCAGCATGGTGCCGACCTGCAAACCAATCACCGTCACTACCGGCAACATCGCATTACGCAACGCGTGCACGACAATCACGCGCAGACGGCTCAGCCCTTTGGCGCGAGCGGTACGAATGTAGTCCTCGCCCAGCACTTCCAGCATCGCGGAGCGCGTCATACGCACGATCACAGCCAGAGGAATGGTGCCCAACACGATGGCAGGCAGAATCATGTGTTCAACCGCGTCAATGAAATCGCCTTTCTCGCCCCAGAACAGGGTATCGATCAGCATAAAGCCAGTCAGCGGCATGCTGTCGTCAAGAAACACGGTATCGCTGATGCGCCCCGAAACGGGCGTGAGGTCAAGTTGAACGGAGACCAGCATGATCAGCATCATGCCCCACCAGAAGATAGGCATGGAGTAACCCGTCAGCGCCAGGCCAACAGAGGTATGATCGAAAACAGAGCCGCGTTTGACCGCAGCCAGCACACCAACCGGAATCCCAACCGCGATAGCAAACAACATCGCGCAGATACCCAGTTCCAGCGTCGCCTTGAAGCGAGGCACAAATTCTTCCCACACGGGGATGCGACTCTTGAGGGAGATTCCCAGATCGCCCTGCAACACACCGCCGATATAGTGGATGTATTGTTGCCAAAGCGGCTTGTCCAGCCCCATTTCAGCCAGCAATTGCGCATGGCGCTCGGCGGAAATACCGCGTTCCCCCGCCATGATCATCACCGGGTCGCCCGGAATCATGTGCACGAATGCGAAGGTCAACAGGGTGATACCAATAAACGTTGGGATAACCAGCCCCAAACGCCGGAGTATGAACTGCAACATATCCCGAACTCTCTATTCATGCCTGCTGGCTCGTTGGCCATCAGGCTTATCATTGCTCACAGCATAAAAAATCGTCAGGAACGATTTTAAACGTCGTGGACGACGGCCCACAGGGTGTATGGGCAGGAAGCCCACCATAAAATTTAATGGGCAAGAAACCCCGCCTCCACGGCTCCTCTGACGAGAAACCGCAAGGTCGGGGTTTTTAGTGTCCGTGAAAATCTAGTGGCTGACTTAATCCAACGTCACGTTGTTGAAGCTATGCACACCACGCGGCTGAACCACATAGCCTTTCACGTTTTTACGCACTGGTTCGTACACGGTGGAGTGCGCAACAATCAGCGCCGGAGCCTGATCGTGCATCACAACCTGTGCCTGCTTGTACAGCTCAATACGTTTTTCGTGATCGGAAATGGCACGCGCCGGTTGGATCAGATCTTCAAACGGCTTGTAGCACCACTTGGAGTAGTTAGAGCCATTTTTAGCCGCATCGCAGCTGAACAGGGTCGCGAAGAAGTTATCTGGATCCCCATTGTCGCCAGTCCAACCCATCAGTACGGTCTGGTGCTCGCCGTCTTTCGCACGCTTCAGATACTCGCCCCACTCATAGGTGACGATCTTGGCTTTCACGCCAACTTTCGCCCAGTCGGACTGAATCATTTCCGCCATACGGCGCGCGTTCGGGTTGTACGGACGCTGTACCGGCATTGCCCACAGGTCGATAGAGAAACCGTCAGCCATACCCGCTTCTTTCAGCAGTGCTTTCGCTTTCTCAGGATCGTAGCTGTAGTCTTTAACGTCGTTGTTGTAGCCCCACATGGTCGGCGGGATCAGGTTGGTTGCGGCCTGGCCGGCACCCTGATAGACCGCATCGATGATGGCAGACTTGTTAACCGCATAGTTCAACGCCTGGCGAATCTTGACGTTATCCAGCGGTTTTTTCTCAACGTTGTAAGCCAGATAGCCGACGTTCAGGCCAGGCTGCTCCAGCAACGTGATGTTTTTGTCTTCTTTCATGCGGGCAAGATCGGCCGGATTTGGATACGGCATGATCTGGCATTCGTCTTTTTGCAGCTTGGCGTAACGCACAGACGCATCTGGCGTGATGGAGAAGACCAGACGGTCAACGCCCGGCTTGCTGCCCCAGTAACCTTCAAAGGCTTTGTACAGAATGCGGGAATCTTTCTGGTACTGCTGTAACTGGAACGGGCCAGTACCGATTGGGTTCAGGTCAATCTTCTCCGGCGTACCGGCTTTCATCATGTTATCAGCGTATTCCGCTGACAGGATGGAAGCGAAGTCCATCGCCAGGTTTGCCAGGAATGGCGCTTCAGGGCGGTTCAGCACAAAGCGGACAGTATAGTCGTCGACTTTTTCGATTTTGCTGACCAGCTCTGGCATACCCATACCCTGATAGTATTCATAGCTGCCGCCAGACACTTTGTGGTACGGATGGTTGGCATCCTGCTGACGCATGAAGGAGAAAATCACGTCATCGGCATTGAATTCACGGGAAGGTTTAAAATCCTTACTGTCTTGCCATTTCACGCCTTTGCGCAGATGGAAGGTATAGGTTTTGCCGTCTTCGCTAATATCCCATTTTTCAGCCAGCCCCGGACCGGTGTCCGTGGTGCCGTCTTTAAATTCCACCAGACGGTTATAAATAGGAATAGAGCTGGCATCAAACGTCGTACCGGAGGTGAACAGCTGTGGGTTAAAACCTTCCGGGGAGCCTTCTGAGCAGTAAACCAGCGTTTTTGCCTGAACGCCTGCGGCGACGGACAAGGCGAGCAAGCCAAGGCCGAACTTCAACACCCTTGATTTAACCAGGGATTTTTCCATTACTTGTGCTCCATTGTGGATGATGTTGTGTGCTATACCCGCCATACTCCAAGCTGCATACGCGTTGCTAAAAACACGGTAGTTAGAAAACGGAAATTAACAACGCTGGTCTTCCGTCCTGCATCTCGAAATCAATTGGGTATGGTTGGCCAGACCTGTATTTTTACGAGCTGTGGTCTGTACCCTGTCGCCCGAAGGCAAATTAAAATAATGGGGGAGAGGAAAGAGGTTACCAAAAGCCGATGGCCGCCACGCTGTTGGATATAGTCATAATAACTACAACGTATACCTTGAAGCGCCACAACCCGCTCACGGATGCTGGATGAAGACGTAGAATCATTCAGACAAGCCGCTGCTTTCCTCCTTATATCCCTATGACGCCCTCAATTTCTCAACAGATGGCGGTGACGTCAATATAAGCAGTAAGGATTTACAAAATTTCCTTACATTTTCTTAAAAGAGAAAATACAAGCTCATCACCTTACAAAAGGTGGATGTTTTGCCTTTTTATGAAAAAACAGCGATAAAAACCGATACTTTGCGGACCTAAAGAAATTATCACCATTAAAAAAACTATAGTCATCTGGTCTTACATGTCCAAGATTTGAGCACTATTTTTTGTTAAAAACGTTAACAGCAGGTGAAAATCCTGACGGATAATAAGAAATTCTGATATTTACCACAGCACCATAAGTAGACAAATGACTATCTACGCTACAGAAAAAAACTCTGCGCGACAGAAGAAACGCCTTTTCCCCCTCCTCCCACTGGCCTTCTCCAGCGTTGTTTATCTGTGGGATAGTCGTTACCAGAGATCCGTTGCTGAAGACATCCGTTAGATAAAGCATCGATAAAAAGGCAACTGATGCGGGGTTGAGGACGCATTCTGTTCGCAGTAGCGTAGTCAGGGTGACTGACCCGCGAGACAATGATATTGCTCAATAATTAACTGGCTATTTTAGTTAAATAAATATTTTCACTAAAATAAAAGTGCGCTATTTACTTATTCCCATAAAGTGGTATTTTCACTCTGTGATTTACCTCACTCCCTTCTTTTAATTCCCCGATGCTCCCAATAAATTATTTTAATTACAAAAAAACAATATAAGTTATTTAAAATGGAGTTGCTGATAAGTTCACAAATACGCAATTAACGTATTATTTTTAACATTCCCTCATGCTAGATTACCCTCCAACAAGGTTCATTGTTAAATAATATCCACTATTTCTTATCTTTCTGTTACTAACTGATAAAAAACAAAAAAACGTATTTTTCTGCATTCTGATAATAAACATCCCGCCGCTATTGGCATTAATAACGTTCGATAAGCATACAAATATCGACGACCAAAACGTCGATAACGATGCACTATCAATATCGCAACGACATTACGCGGCAGGCATGTAATTTCTTTCTGTACCAACTGTCCTAGCAGGGTGAATATAATGAAAAAAATTGAAACTGATATTCTATGTGAGAACGATCTCGCTCTGGAAACACAGGCATCGTTTATCGGGGGCTTTTTTAAAAAGAAAATTGGCTCCGTTCCCGTTGCGCTTTTTATGGCGATTGCCGCTATCGTTGCTATCGCAGCCTATGAAGGATACCTGCCTAAAAATATGATTGGCGGTTTCGCCGTCATCATGACAATGGGCTTTTTACTGGCACACATTGGCAGCAACATTCCCGTGTTCAAAGATATCGGCGGCCCGGCGATTCTGTGCCTGATGGTACCGTCCGTTATGGTGTATTTTGAGCTGTTCAACGACAACACCATGAAAACCGTCCACCTGCTGATGAAAGAAGCGAACTTCCTGTATTTCGTCATCGCCTGTCTGGTGGTCGGCAGTATTCTGGGTATGAACCGCAAAATCCTGATTCAGGGTATGGTGCGCATGTTCGTCCCGCTGGTCATCGGTACGGCAACGGCGCTGGCAACCGGTTTGCTGGTCGGTAAACTGTGCGGCTATAGCTTCTACCACACCTTCTTCTTCATTATCGTGCCAATCATCGGCGGCGGTATCGGTGAAGGCATCCTGCCGTTATCTCTCGCCTATTCTGCCATTCTGGGACAAACCCCGGATGTGTATGTTGCTCAGTTAGCGCCTGCTGCCGTCGTCGGTAACATCTTCGCGATTCTGTGTGCTGGCGTGCTGTCTCGTCTGGGTATGCGCCGCAAGGATCTGAACGGCGAAGGCCGTCTGGTTCGCAGCGATGAAGACAACGCGATGTTCGCCGTCAACGACGCGCCAAAACCGGTCGATTTTCATCTGATGGGCGGCGGACTGCTGATGATTTGCGCCTTCTTCATCGTCGGTGGCCTGTTTGAAAAACTGGTACACATCCCCGGCCCGGTGCTGATGATTTTGATCGCTGTCTTCTGTAAATACGGACGCGTGATTCCTGCCGTTATGGAAACCGGCGCGCACAGCGTTTACAAATTCGTCTCCAGCTCTCTGGTATGGCCGCTGATGATCGGGCTTGGCATGCTGTATATCCCGCTGGAGAGCGTCGTCGCGGTCTTCTCTGTCGGTTACGTCATCGTCTGCGGTTCTGTGGTGCTGTCCATGGCGCTGGTGAGTTTCCTGATTGCGCCTTACCTGAACATGTATCCAATTGAGGCCTCCATCGTGACCACGTGCCACAGCGGGCTGGGCGGTACGGGTGACGTGGCGATTCTGTCCGCTTCTAACCGTATGTCTCTGATGCCGTTCGCACAGATCGCCACCCGTATCGGCGGTGCGTCTACCGTCATCGCGGCAACGCTGCTGTTGGGCTGGGTTGCTTAACCCAAACACCATTTAGTAATAACGAAAACGCCACGGTAATGACCGTGGCGTTTTTGTTTATTCACTGTGCTTTGTTCACAGCCTTTTATTCTATTCACAATACTGGCGCAGCGAATCCTGCTTTTCCGGCAGCAGACGATACAGGTAAACCGGCCGGCCGGTAGAGCCGTACAGGATGTTGGTGGTCAGGATACCGGTATCAGACAAGTAGATCAGGTATTTACGGCAGGAGACGCGGGAAATACCAATCGCATTCGCCAGCATTTCGGTAGAGAACTCGATACCCTGATTGCCCTCAATCCACTCGCAGACGGTACGCAGCGTCAGGCTGGTTAGCCCTTTCGGTAATTTCTTACGTTCGCTGACCGTGCTACTGCTGGTACGGCGAATCAGGTTATCAATATCCGACTGCCCAACAAAATCGCGATGCTTAAACAAGTTCGCCTCTTCGCGATAGGCGGTCAGCGCCTGTTCAAAACGCGAGAACTGGAACGGCTTAATCAGGTAGTCCACCACGCCGTAGTGCAGCGCTTTCTTGATGGTATACACATCGCTGGCAGAAGAGATGATGATAACGTCCGTCTTCTCACTGAATTCACGGATAGTCGGCAGCAGATCCAGTCCATTATCCTGCTGCATATAAATGTCCAGCAGTACCAAATCGATTTCCGAGTCAGGTTGCATCAACAGGTTTCGCGCCTGCTGCAACGTGGGGACGGTCGCATAGCAGCTAAATCCAGAAACCTGGTTCAGATAAGATTTGTTAAGCTCTGCAACCATGGCATCGTCATCAACAATCAGTACATTAATCATGGTCAAACAGCCTTGCTTGATAAGGAATAGTAACGAAAAACTGGGTGTACACCTCAGGTTCTGATTCAAACTCGATAGTGCCGCCAATCTTCTCCAGACTCTGTTTGGTCAGGTACAGGCCGATACCGCGCCCGCTGCCTTTGGTAGAGAATCCCTGTTCATAAATGCGCGCCTGACTCTCTGGCAAAATGCCGGGGCCGTCATCCCCCACGGTACAGTGAAGGCGGCCATTCTGATGATGGAAACTTACGCTGATTTCGCAGTTCTCCTGCCCATCAATCGCGTCCATCGCATTCTCAATCAGATTACCCAATACGGTAATCAATTCATTCGTGGCATCGACATCATCGGTATCCGGCAGCAGACTCTCCTCACTGATGGAGAGCGTAATGCCGAGATCGCGCGCGCGGTTGATTTTACCCAACAGGAAGCCGGCAATCACTGGCGATTTCACTTTACGAATAATCGAACCGATTTCCGCCTGATAATTATTGGCGGTCTTCAGGATATAATCTTCCAGCTGCGAGTAATACTTTAAGTGCAGCATCCCCAGGATGACGTGCAGCTTGTTCATAAACTCGTGCGACTGCGCACGCAGCGCATCCGCGTAGTAGGACATCCCACTCAACCGTTGCAGCAGCTGGCTGATCTCCGTTTTATCACGGAACGTCGCAATGGCGCCGATAATATCGCCCTTCACAAAAACTGGAACGGTGTTGGTCAGCAGCAGGTGGCCGTTAAAGTTAATCTCTTCATCGCGCCGTGGCGTGCCGCTCTCCAGCACCTGTTTCAGGTGCAGATGTTCCAGCCACTGCTCACTGACGCGCTCGGCTGGCTTCGACGACGGCGTTTCACTGCCTTGCGGCTTATTCTGCCGGAAAAGCCGTCGCGCCTCATCATTGATCACCGTAATCCGACCATGTTGATCGACCGCGATGACGCCTTCTTTAATGTGTTTGAGCATCGCGTTGCGCTGCTCAAACAGATTCGAGATCTCAAACGGCTCGAATCCCAGCATAATGCGCTTGAGCACCTTCACCAAAATCAACGTGCCGAGCCAACCGACCAGCGCCCCTGCCAGCAGCGTCCAGGGGATCATCCAGCGGTTATCGCTAATCACCTTCTGCACGCTGGTTAAGGCAATTCCCAGCGCGACGACGCCAACCTGCTTATGGTTGCTGTCGAAAACCGGCGTAAAGACCCGCAGCGCAGGATCGAGCGTCCCGCGGTTAATGGCGGTATTTTCCATGCCCAACAGCGCCGGATAGATATCCCGACCAGCAAAATGCTCGCCAATTCTTTCCGGTTCAGGGTGGCTATGGCGCACCGTATCCATGTCAGTCACCGTGACGAAAAGCAGTTGATTACGCAGGCGAATCGTCTCCGCCGCAATCTGCACTTCTTCAGGCCGGCCAATCCCTTTAAGTTCATCAATAACAACAGGAGAGGCGGCAAATGTGCGAGCAATGGCAAAGGCTTTTTCTCGCAGATGATCTTCTGAAAGCTGATTAATGCGAAAAAACAGCAAGGAATAGACCACCAGCAACACCGCGCCAAGCACAACTGACACCATCAGAAACACCGATGTTCCCAGCTTTAGCGGTGCTTTTTTCTTGCCCATGTCACTCTCCGAAACAACCATCATCACACCGTTATCTTATACTGTTTCGTCGCGTTTCGCGTGTCGTGATGCATACGCCCCGTCACAGGGACAGGGCGTAGGCGTGAAGAAAGGAAATCAGGCTTAACGTATTGCGGTACATTTTTCGCTCAGGCATGTTCCGCATCAGGAAAGCCAGTAGTACCTGCGTTTACCAGAAGCCGAGCAGTTTCCACCACATACTGCCAACACCCAGCCAGATAGGGATGATGACCAGGCTGATAGAGAAACCGATCTTCCACCAGGTTCCCAGCGGCATGTAGCCTGTACCGAACAGAATCGGAGCCGGGCCGCTGGAGTAGTGCGTTGTAGACATAAACAAGTTACTAAAGATACCGAACACCAGCACGGTCAGCATCGGCGGCGCACCGGCAGCCAGCGCGATAGAGACGAAAATCGCATACATGGCGCTGATATGGGCGATAGCACTCGCCATCAGATAGTGACTGTAGTAGTAAACCAGCAGCAGCAGACCCAGCATCGGCAGCCAGTGCATGCCACTCACCGCACTGCCAGCCAAGCCACCCAGCCAGGCAATCAGACCCATTTTGTTGAGCTGACCCGCCAGCGTCATCAGCACGGCAAACCACACCACGGTGTGCCAGGCTTCTTTCTCACCCACCACATCGTCCCAGCTCAGCGCACGGCTGAGCAACAGCACGCTCAGGCCAGCCAGCGCGGTCAGGGTCGCGTCGATATTCAGCGTGGAACCCAGCACCCAGAAGGTCACCAGTCCCAGGAACACGCCCAGCACCACCCACTCGTCGCGGGTCATTTTGCCCATTTCACGCAGTCTTTCGACGGCGATCGCACGCATTTCTGAGGTTTTCTTCAGTTCCGGCGGATAGAAACGGTAGATCAGGTAAGGAATCAGCGCCAGAGACAGAAAGCCCGGCAGCAGTGTCGCTAATGCCCAATCCGTCCAACTGATGTGAATACCGAACTGGGAAGCCAGTTTCGCCACCATCGGGTTGCCCGCCATGGAGGTCATGAACATCGCGGAGGTCACGGCGTTACACTGGAAAATGGACTGCACCAGGAACGCACCAATGCGGCGCTGCGTACCTTTCTCCGGTGTTGAATCATAGGCTTCGGCAATCGACCGGAACAACGGAGTAATAATCCCGCCGCAGCGTGCAGACGTGGAAGGCATGGCCGGGGCAAACAGCAGGTCGGTAAAGACCAGACCATACGCCAGACCGAGCGAGCTATTCCCCAACTTGCTGATGAACAGCAGACCAATACGCCGACCAAAGCCGGTTTTGATAAAGCCGCGAGAGATAAAGAAGGCACAGGCGATCATCCAAATGGTGGGATCGCTAAAGCCCGCCAGCACATCTTTAATGGATAATAACCCTAAGATGGCGACCGAGGTCAGGCTGAACATCGCCATCGCGCCAAGCGGGTAAGGAGAGAGAATCAGACCGACAACCGTGGCAATAAAAATCGCCATCAGATGCCAGGCATCGGGTTTAACCCCATCAGGAACCGGCAATAACCATAAGCCGCCGGCAATACAAAGGATAATTAGAAGCTTTATTAACCTGCTGTTATTCGCAGACATAAGAACACCACTCTTCATTAAAACGGATTCTGTATTCCCCGTCGTACTTCGAGCCGAGTTTGTGCTGCTCTCGAATTATTCAGGAGATATTCACGACGGATGTCCCGTGCGGAGGAGTGGGTATTTCGTTATTCTTCCTTCGTCACCCTGCTGAAAACAACGCAACAGGAATCATCTGCGGAAAAAAAGACGAGAAAACAAGGGTTCAGGGTGCTTCTCTCGTCTGATCAAATCAAGTGATTAATGAAGAGATAGTATTATAATGCGCCTGCAAAATAGCGTTACTTTAGTTACTAAAGGGGTTCATTAATTTATTTAAGAAACTGTCATGGTTTTAATTTCCCGATAAAAAAATCTTTTAAATTCAATAATATTTGACATTTATGGAACATAAAATTAACGAAATTAACGACGAGGAAATGATAAAAAAACCTTATACCTAATAGTGGTAATATAATTCGTTCCCAGACAGTCAGTTATCTATTCCTTATTTATTTACTCAGGTACTCCCCTCTTCATAAATAAAAAAATAAATAGTCATTTGCCGGCGGAAAAATAGTAGTTTTTATCCAGCTGATAACATTTAGAGGGTGAGAAAAAGTACGGCTAATAGCTGCGGTGACATAATTCGCAGAAACATCGCCAGCGGATAAACCGTCGCATAAGACAACGCCGCTGCACCGCTGGTCGGGTGTAGCCCATTGGCAAACGCCAACGCGGGCGGATCGGTCATGGAGCCCGCCAGCATGCCGCACAGCGTCAGATAGTTCATCTTACCCAGCGCTCGCGCCAGTATGCCGACCAGCAGCAGCGGCACAATGGTAATCAGCGCACCGTAGCCAATCCACCACACGCCGTCGCCGTTCAATAACGTATCAATGAAATCGCCGCCGGATTTCAGCCCCACCACCGACAGGAACAGCACAATGCCGAGCTCGCGCAGCGCCAGGTTCGCACTGGGCGGCATAAACCAGTGAAGCTTACCGATACCGCCAATGCGCCCCAGCACCAGCGCCACCACCAGCGGCCCGCCCGCCAGACCGAGCCGCAGAGCGACGGGAAAGCCGGGAATCATCAGCGGCACAGAGCCCAACAATACGCCTAACCCAATGCCGATAAAGACGGGCAGCATCTGTACCTGCTGAAGTTTTTGCTGCGCATTCCCCACGATATCCGCCACGGCATCGATCGCCGCTTTTCGCCCCACCAGATTCAGAATGTCGCCAAATTGCAGGCTGGCCTGATTGCTGGCGACCAGCTCGACGCCCGCGCGGTTCAGACGAGAAATCACAACATCGTAGTTTTGCTTCAGATTGAGTTCGCGAATCTTGCGTCCCAGCACCTTCTCATTCGTCACCACCACGCGTTCAACGTGCAGATCCGTACCGCGCGTCGAGAGCGATGTCTCCACTTCATGCCCGATGACCAGCCGCGCCTGTTCCAGATCGTTTTTCGCCCCAACCAGATGCAGATAGTCGCCCAGCTGAATGAGCGTCTGCGGCGACGGCACCATCAGCTCATCGCCGCGTTTTAAACGGGAGCAGACAATGGTGTCTCGGTTCAGAATCGGCACATCCTGAATCGCCAGCCCTTGCAGATTGGTATTCGTCACCGACACATTCATTGTATGCAGCTGTTCATGGTGCTGGCCGTTACTGACCTCAAACTGCTTAGCTTCGTTCTCCACCGCGACGCGAAACAACACGCGCATCAGCCACATCACCAGTAAAATGCCGCAGATCCCGAGCGGATACGCCATCGCGTAGCCCGTCCCCATCTGGTTCACCAATGCCGCGCTCGAACCGAGATCGGTCAAAATCTGCTGACCCGCGCCCAGCGACGGCGTGTTAGTCACCGCACCGGAAAAAATACCGAGGATAATGGGTAAAGGAATATTGAGCAGTTTGTGCAGCAGGACGGTCACGACACAGCCGAGAAACACCGTCAGCAGGGCGAATGCATTGAGACGCAGGCCAGATACGCGCAAAGAGGAAAAGAAGCCCGGCCCGACCTGAATGCCAATGGTATAGACAAACAGAATCAGCCCGAACTCCTGAATGACGTGCAACATGTCATCATTCAGTTGAATTTGATACTGATGGGCAACATGCCCGACGATGATCCCACCGAACAGGACCCCGCCAATCCCTAAACCGACGCCATAAATCCGCCAATTGCCGATCCATAACCCCAGAACCGCAACCAGCGCCAGCATACTCACGGTAAGTGCGATATCACTCATACCCGTATCCTTTGCGGACGTTTTTATTGGGAAATGTCACTGCTGCCATACTCTGTGATGAGTATATTTTGATTCTGGCAGAATGCTGGGTAAGGAAACGTGGCGGGCAACACAAAACCGCGCCCGTAATGAGACGGGCGCGGGAAGTCATCAGGTTAATAACGCGGATGTCACGTTATGATGCATCTTCAGCGGGCTGCTGGTTCAATGCCGGGCGACCACCGCCGATGGCGATGCGCTGCGGCTGCAAGGCTTCCGGCACGTCGCGCACCAGATCGATATGCAGCAGGCCATTTTCAAAATGTGCATCGGACACATGCAGATGCTCGGCCAGCGTAAAGCTCAGCGTGAAAGGCTTAAATACCAGCCCCTGATGCAGATACTCCGCGGCTTTCTCGGTCGGTGCCGGAGAACCTTTCACGGTCAGGCGCGGGCCTTCTACTTCGATATCCAGATCGCTCTGTCGGAACCCCGCCAGCGCCAGCGTGATGCGGTAGTGGTTGTCGTCTTTCTTCTCGATGTTATACGGAGGAAAATCAATCGGTTCCTGGCTGCCTTGCATTGAGCTGGCTAATTTGTCGAAACCGATCCACTGACGCAGTAAAGGTGATAAGTCGTAGTTACGCATGATATGACTCCTTCTAAGAAGCGAGATTAAGATGCCCATACGGGCGTACCTTATGCCAGCCACGATGCCATAGCTGACGTCGTCCCCATTCGGCAGACGATATGTTCATTTATGGCACTGCCGTTTCAGGCAATGCGCGATTCGTGCAAATAACGTGATGTGGGTTTACTTGATTTCAATCCGGCGCGGCTTCATCGCTTCCGGCACGATGCGCTCAAGATCGATGTACAGCAGCCCGTTTTCCAGATTGGCGCCTTTTACCTGAATATGTTCGGCCAGTTGGAATTTACGCTCGAAGTTGCGCTCGGCAATCCCCTGATACAGATAGTTGCGGGCAACCTGCTCACCGGCGTGGGCGCCTTTTACAATCAATAAGTTGTCGTGCGCGGTGATGTCCAGTTCCTGCTCGGCGAAGCCAGCTACGGCAATCGCGATACGGTATTGATTCTCGTCAACCAGCTCGACGTTGTAGGGAGGGTAGCCGCCGTTACTCTGGGTCTGCCCGGTTTCTAAGAGATTAAACAGGCGATCAAAACCAATAGCGGAACGGTACAGTGGGGAAAAATCGGGGTTACGCATAAAACAGCCTCCTAAACATGCAGCGAGGATTTATTGTTACCTTCCCTAAGGACAGGCTCACAGCCGGAACGGATACCCTGACGGCGTATCGTTTTCTTCCGGCTTATTATCAATATGGTGACCCCCCTCAGACTTTCAAGAGGCAAAAAGGAAAAATCGCTGGGTTTCATGCAATATTCACTCACACTGCGGGCGTTATCACATACACTCAAAATAGGCAGATTTGGCCAAGTGCCGATCGTTTAAGCATCGAGATACACGGGGCGACCACAGGGGTGAGGCCTCCCTGCGGGAACCTCCCCCTGTGTTTCCCCTAACAACGGACTTAAGTGACCAATATTAGGCTTCGACCCGCTCTGACAGCAGGTTCTTAATGGACAGGTAATATGACCTTACTGAAAAGCGCATTGTTCTCTTTCATCATTACCGGTAGCGGTGCAGTGGCAACCAGCGGTTGTTCCAGCGTCATGACGCATACCGGAAGCGACCAAGGCTACTATTCCGGCACGCGCGCCGGTGTGGATATGCTGCGTGACGACGAAACCAGTTGGGCGATGATGCCGCTGGTCGCTATCGACCTGCCGTTCTCGGCGGTGGCCGACACCCTGCTGCTGCCCTACGACTACTATCGCTCAGGCAGCGATAAGCACAAACTGTCGACGCGCGAACGCATTTCACACAGCGAAGAGCAGAACCAGACCGCCAGCTCACAGCTTGCCACTATGCCTAATAACAACACTATGTCGCATAACCAGCTGTGATGGCTCTGCATTTACCATGAACCCGTGCGTGCGAGTTATTCCGTTGCCACAACAAAAAGCTGATTAAAACCGTCAATCTCGCGCATATACGCAATGTGTTTCCCGTCAGGGGAAAAAACCACGGCATCCGCACTCGGTGCGCTGTCCGTCCGCGCCGTCAGCCGAACAAGCTCACCGCTTTTTGCCTCACACAGCATGATGCTGTTGTCAGACACAAACGCCAGAGAACGTCCGCTCGGGTGCCAGTTAAAGGCCGACTGTACACCGTTTTCCGTGTGCGTTACCTGCCTTAGCTCACCGCCATTCGGGGAAATCGTCCACAGCTGAACCACCCCCGCTTCATCGCGCATCAGGAAAGCAATCTCGCTACCGTCGGGCGAAGCTCGCAGCCAGTGGCGCGGCTGATTCACCAGCCCAGGATAACGACGCGAATGCGTAAAGGTTAAACGCCGCTGCTGCACGTCCGCTGGCGGTGCAGGCATTGAGGTTGCCGTTCCTGCCAGAGGCGCCTCCCCCGCTTTGGCGTAATCCTCCAGCGCATCCGGCAAATCGACGATAAAGATCTCCGGGACCGTTGTCCCGTCCGCCGCACGCGTATCGCCGATAAACGCCAACGCCCAGCGCTGCCGCGCACCGTCCTGTCGGATATAGCCCGCCGTTCCTACCCAGCCTTCTTCATAGGCGCGATTGATCTCATCACTGCCGGGCTGCGGCTGCGGCGTCGTTCTGCTGACCAGCACACAATAGTGGCTGCCGTCATATTCACGCGGATGGCGTTTCTCAACGGTGACGGCCTGTAGCGGCACCGCCACGCCCACGTTGCGCAAATTCAATGCCGGATCGCACTCATGGAGCACATGGTCGTTATAGGTAAAGCTCAGGCGGCTGGCATCTGGGCTGAAGACATGGACATGCGTACCGCCGCGCAGCGCACCGGCCTGATAAGGTGGCGTAATAGAGAAAGCATCAAGCGTGATGGCCTCATCGCGCTGACGATCCGCCACTATCGTTCCACGGCGATGGTGAAAATCATACTGCCACTCGCCGTCTGGGTTTTCCGGCCCGTGAATAAAGACATAGCGTAGCGGTTCCTGCGGGCTACAGGTCACCACGCCCACGTGCGCCCCCGCCGTCGCCCGATAAATTACCTCGGTTTCCCGGCTTGTCAGGTGTACTCGCTCAATTGTCAGCCCTGTGAATGAAGATCCATAGGGTCTTATGTCATAAACCAGCCAGCTTCCATCACATGACCAGCAATTAATATTGGTAAGTTGATGACCAGCAGCATTAAACGTTAGTTGAACCTCAACAGACAAGACATCACCCCACTTATTCAATATCAGTCAATTTTTTGTAAATCAATTTCAGTTTTATGTATAACTTATTGTTTTTTATTTAAAAAAAACAAACAACATCAATAAATATCATTCAAAAAAATAGAAAGACTAACTCAATAACATCCGTTTTTTAATTTATTAGCATCGGCGTAACATTCTTCATATCGAAAGGGCAGCCCCCTTTCACCTATCAATCAGAAAAGGATAAGACATCATGAAAAACGTAAAAACCATCGCCGCTGCTGTTGTTCTCGCTACCATGACTTTCGGTGCTTCTGCTGCTGAATATGTTGCTCCTTCACAGACACAGAACCTGGAAAAAATCGGCGTCGTTACTGCTACCGCTCAAGACCTCAGCTCACTACAGGCTCAGCTCGCCGCGAAAGCAGAAAAAGCAGGCGCTAAAGCTTATACCATCACGTCTGCGACCGGTAACGATCAGCTGCGTGGCTCTGCGGTAATCTTTAACTAATCATTGTTTACCCTGAGTTTTTATCCCAGTTAGCTATCCTGTAAGACATCTCGTATTACCCTCTTTCCGGCTTGCCTCCTCATCAGGGCAAGCCGGTTTTTTTATGGCGGGCCGTCGCACGCGACGTTGAGAAACATTCCCCACGTTTTTTATGCATGCTTTATGCGGGAAAGAAATCAGGGGAAGGCAAACGGGGCTGAAAATTCGGTGTGGCAGAGTGCCACACCGACGTGGATAGACTTACAACGTTGAACCTTGGAAACCATTTTCGGCCGCTATCGCCGCGAACCATTCCCCGCTTTTCTTCACCGTGCGTTTTTGCGTCGCCAAATCCAGCTGCACAAAGCCATAGCGATTCTTGTAGGCATTCGACCACGACCAGTTATCGATAAACGTCCACATATGGTAGCCGAGGCAGTTGCTGCCTTCCGCGATCCCTTTGTGTACATACTTCAGGTGCTCGCGGACAAAATCGATGCGGTAATCGTCCTGAATCTGGCCGCTGGCGTCGAAACGCTGTTCGTTCTCAACGCCCATGCCGTTTTCCGAAATAAAGCAGCGCGGATTGCCGTAATTCACCCGTAGGTTGGTCAGAATGTCATAGATGCCCGGTTCGTAAATTTCCCAACCGCGATAGGGGTTCATTTTTCGCCCTGGCATTTCATAGCTGGAGAAGAACCACTCGGGCATAAACGGACTATCAGGATTGACCAGACTGTCGCGACACTGAATACGGCGCGGCTGGTAGTAGTTAATCCCCAGCAGATCGACAACCCCATCGGCCAGCAGCGCACGATCGTCTGGCTGGCAGCTCGGTAGTTGGCCGTATCGCTGCAGCAGATCGACCAGTTCCTGCGGATACTCGCCCCTCAATGCAGGATCGAGGAAGCTGCGGTTAAACATCAGATCGGCGATGTTGGCGGCTTTAACATCGGCCGGATGCTGGGAACGCGGGTAGGAAGGCGTCAGATTGAGGATAATGCCAATTTCCCCACCCTGAGACTGTTCGCGATACGCCCTCACCGCCAGCGAGTGCGCCAGCATCGTGTGGTACGCCACCGTCGCGGCACGCTTGAAATCCACCACGTTCGGGTAGTGGAAATCATACAGATACCCGCCTTCCACCGGCACCACCGGCTCATTGAACGTAAACCAGTGTTTAACCCTGTCGCCAAACAGGCGGAAGCAGGTCGCCGCATAGCCCGCATAGGCCACCACCACCGCCCGATTTTCCCAGCCGCCCAGCCGCTGCATCACCATCGGCATATCAAAATGGAACAGATTGATAAACGGCGTGATGCCCTGCGCCAGCATTTCATCAATGACCTGATTATAAAACGCCACCGCCTGCGAATTCGGTTCCCCGACGCCATCGGGAATCAGTCGCGCCCACGAGATCGACGTGCGGAACGTGTTGTGATTCAGCCTCTTCAGCAGCGCAATGTCTTCACGCCAGTGCTGATAAAACGTGGAGGTATCCGCCGGCCCAACCTGCTGGTGAAAGCGGCCGGGCTGCGTGGCAAACCATTCGTCCCACACGGTGGCGCTTTTACCATAGTTAAGGCTTTCGCCTTCCGTTTGCGGTGCCGAACTGGCGCTGCCCCACCAAAAATTCGCGGGAAAGCGAAAATCCTTCTGAAGATGATCGTGCATACGTTCCTCTCTGCTTCACTCGTGTTTATGCGCTGGCGCTGGCTTCGCCCGCAGCCTGCTGTTGTTTCTCCTGCTCCTGTTTAAGCAGCGTGCGCTCATAAACTTTCAGGAACGGGTAATACATCGCGGCTGACATCACCATGCAGAGCAGACACATGATCACCGGGCTGAACGCCCAGTTCGCCGCCCATGATGCACCAATCGGTGCCGGCGTCGTCCACGGCGTCAGGGAAACCACCTGCGCGATCCAGCCGAGCTTCGTCGCCGTATAGGCAATGACGGCATTGACCATCGGCACGAAAATAAACGGCAGGAACAGCAGCGGGTTCATGATGATCGGCGCACCAAACAGAATCGGTTCGTTGATGTTGAAAAAGCTCGGCACGACGCCCATCCGGCCAATCGTACGCAGATGAACCGCGCGGCTACGCAGCAGCAAAAAGGCCAGCGGCAGCGTAGAACCGACCCCGCCGATCAGCAGGTAGTGATCCCAGAATCCCTGCAAATAAATATGCGGCAGCGGTGCCCCAGCCGAGAGCGCGGCCTGGTTCAGCGCCAGGTTGGTCATCCAGAACGGGTTCATAATCCCGGTGACGATCAGCGCACCGTGAATCCCGGCAAACCATAGAATCTGACAGATGAACACCGAAATCAGAATTGCAGGCAGCGAATCCGACGCCGAAATCAGCGGTGCCAGCAGGTGCATGATGGCTTCCGGGATAATCATGCCGGTCGTGGATTGGATGAACAGGTTAAACGGATGCAGCGTCGCAACGATAACCAGCACGGGGATAAGGATCTCAAACGAACGCGCCACGCCGGTTGGCACCTCTTTCGGCAGGCGAATCGTGATATTGCGTTTCTTCAGCCAGGCATACACTTCACCGGCATAAATTGACGTCAGGATCGCGGTAAAAATCCCTTCCCCAGAGAAGTACTGGGTAGAAATTTGCTTCTCGTGATAAGGCGCGGCCACCAGCAAGAATGCCATCAGCGCCAGCAGGCCGGTCATGATCGGATCCAGCTTGTAGTGCTTACCCAGGCTGGCCCCTATCCCCACCGAGATAAAGAAGGTCATGACCCCCATACTGAGGTAGTACGGCAGCATCAGCTGTTCACGGTAGGCAACGGAGAAATCGAGCCACGCGCGGGCAAACCCCAGCGTGGTATCCGGCGCGAACGGCGGGAAGATGAACACCAGCATAAACGAACCGATGATCATGAAAGGCAGCGCGGCGATAAAACCATCACGAATCGCGATGATGTGGCGCTGTTGTCCCACCACACCCGCCAGCGGGGTAATTTTTTGCTCGATGATATTAACCATCGACTGATAGAGGCCACTCATAGCGGTTGTCCTGATTTTTCGATCAGTGAAAAGGCGAAATCCAGCACGTTGTCACCGCGCTGCATACCGTAATCCATCATATCTATCGCTGCTACGGGCACGCCTTTTCCCTCGGCTTTCTCCTGAAAGGACGCCAGCATATATTTCACCTGTGGCCCCAGCAGCACAACGTCATACTTCCCGACCTGCTCATCAAATTCATGAGCGGCGTAGGCGGCAATCTCAACGTCCAGACCACGTGTGCTGGCCGCCTCCTTCATCTTTCTCACTAAAAGGCTGGTAGACATCCCAGCGGAACAACAAAGCATGATCCTTTTCATTTTCAATACCCCGTCGCATTACGTTACGAATAAAAAGCGTTACGAATAAAAAGCGTTATGAATAAAAAACGTCATCAATAAAAGCATCGTGAATCAACACAGTCATTGGAAACAAAACGGAAACCGTTTTCCATGAAAAAAACCAATATATGAGAATAGGTTCACGAAATGATAGGCATTGCTGGAAACAATGTGAGGCAGGTCATGGAAAACGTGTTTCAGACGTGAAGGACAGGTAAAACCCACTATTGCTGTGCTTATTACGCTAAGTGTTTTGATTTCAGGCATTTTCTACTTTTGGCTATAAAAACGACAAATTGAGATTTAAAAAGCCCACCGTCCCCCTGTTATGTTTATCACCTGATGTTGCATTTTCTCGCTGCATTTTAATTTTTCGTTATAAGGGAGAGGTCATAAGCATGTCATTGATGATGAAAAAATCGGTCATGGAAAGGCGTGGAGAAAGCGCGCCATTATGGAAAAACGTGACGACGCGACTGCGCCAACTCCCCGCGATTCTGGCTGCTGGCGCCCTGCTGCTCATGTCCGCCGCCTATGCGCAGGACAGCGTGCCAACGCAGCTACGCGTCGGCTATCAGAAAGGTTCGGTCAGCCTAGTGCTGGCAAAATCACACCAGCTGCTGGAAAAACAGTTCCCCAACACCAAAATTAGCTGGGTTGAGTTCCCCGCCGGCCCACAGATGCTGGAAGCGCTCAACGTTGGCAGCATCGATCTGGGCGGCACCGGCGATATCCCGCCGATTTTTGCGCAGGCCGCTGGCGCTGACCTGCTGTATGTCGGTGTGGAACCGCCTAAGCCTCAGGCCGAAGTGATTCTGGTGCGGGAAGACAGCCCGGTGAAAACCGTCGCTGACTTAAAAGGCCGTAAAGTTGCCTTTCAGAAAGGCTCCAGCGCACACAATACGCTGCTGCGGGCGCTGCAACGTGACGGACTGAAATTCACCGATATCAAACCGACCTACCTGACTCCCGCTGATGCGCGCGCGGCCTTCCAGCAAGGCAACGTCGATGCATGGGCAATCTGGGATCCCTACTATTCCGCCGCGCTGCTGGAAGGCGGCGTTCGCGTTCTGGTCGATAGCAGCGGACTGGAGAAAACCGGTTCCTTCTATCTGGCTGGTCGTCCTTATGCCGAGGCGCACGGCACCTTTATTCGCCAGGTACTGGACGAGCTGACCAAGGCCGATGCCTTAACGATCAGCGACCGGGCGCAAAGCGTCACGCTGTTGGCAAACGCGGTAGGGCTGCCGGAAAAAGTGATTGAAACGGCGCTCGACCATCGACCGCCGACCACCATAGAACCGCTGGATGCCGCCACGATCAAGGCACAGCAATCCACCGCCGACCTGTTTTATGAAAACCGTCTGGTACCGGTGAAGGTTAATATCGCAGAGCGCGTCTGGCATCCCAAGGCGAACTAATTCGCCTATCGCTCACCCTTTTGTTTACCCCAAACAAGACTGTTCAAGGAGTTCACACCATGAGTCTTAACGTATTCTGGTTTCTGCCCACCCACGGAGACGGTCGCTATCTTGGTAGCACCGAGGGCGCACGTCATGTTGACTACAGCTATCTGCAACAGGTGGCACAAGCCGCCGAGCGGCAAGGGTTTGGCGGCGTCCTGCTGCCGACGGGCCGCTCCTGCGAAGATTCCTGGCTGGTTGCGGCATCGCTCATTCCGGTGACGCAGCGGCTGAAATTTCTCGTTGCCCTGCGCCCCGGCGTAATTTCCCCCACCATCGCCGCACGACAGGCCGCCACGCTGGACAGGCTGTCCAACGGTCGAGCGCTGTTCAATCTGGTGACCGGCGGCGACCCAGAAGAATTGGCCGCCGAAGGGCTGTTCCTCAGTCATGAAGAACGCTACGAAGCCTCGGCGGAATTTACCCACATCTGGCGCAGGCTGCTGGAAGGCGAAACTGTCGATTTCGCAGGGAAACACATTCAGGTCAAAGACGCCAAACTGCTTTACCCGCCCGTGCAGCAGCCACGTCCGCCGCTCTACTTTGGCGGCTCTTCCGAGGCCGCGCAGAATCTGGCGGCAGAGCAGGTCGATCTCTACCTGACGTGGGGTGAGCCACCTGAACAGGTTAAAGAAAAGCTGGCGGAGGTCCGTGCCAAAGCGGCGGCACAGGGGCGTGAGGTTCGCTTCGGTATTCGCCTGCACGTCATCGTTCGGGAAACCACCGAGGAAGCCTGGCAGGCCGCCGATCGACTGATTTCCCAACTGGATGAAAAAACCATCGCCGACGCACAGGCGGCGCTGGCGCGTTTCGATTCCGTCGGTCAGAAGCGCATGGCCGCTCTGCACGGCGGTAAGAAGGACAAGCTGGAGATCAGCCCGAATCTGTGGGCAGGCATTGGTCTGGTGCGCGGCGGCGCAGGCACGGCGCTGGTTGGCGATGGTCCGACGGTCGCCGAACGTATTCAGGAATACGCGGATCTCGGCATTGATACCTTTATTCTGTCCGGCTATCCGCATCTGGAAGAAGCGTATCGCGTGGGTGAACTGCTGTTCCCGCATCTCGATCTGGCGCAGCAGCCCACGCCGCTGCATACGGTGAGCAACGCGGGAGAGCTGATTGCTAACCGCTATGTGCCGCGTAAAGTCTCACAAAGCTGAGGAACCGATCATGGCAAGAACGCTCTCTTCACTGGCACAGCGGTTTGCACCCTTCCTGCTCCCCGTGACGCTGCTGGTCGCGTGGCAGGTTTCCGTCGAGTTCGGCTGGCTATCCAACCGGATTTTGCCTGCGCCCAGTTCGGTGATTACCGCAGGCTGGTCGCTCATCTCTAGCGGCGAGCTGTGGCAGCATCTGGCTATCAGCGGCTGGCGCGCCCTGATCGGGTTCGCTATCGGCGGCAGCATTGGGTTAACGCTCGGCTTTATCACCGGGCTGTCGCGCTGGGGTGAGCGTCTGCTGGACAGCTCGGTGCAGATGATCCGCAACGTTCCTCATCTGGCGCTGATTCCGCTGGTGATTCTGTGGTTCGGCATTGATGAAGCGGCCAAGATCTTTCTGGTGGCGCTGGGCACGCTGTTCCCGGTTTATCTCAACACCTATCACGGCATTAAAAACATCGATCGCGGCCTGTTGGAGATGGCGCGCAGCTACGGCCTGTCCGGCCTGAGCCTGTTCTCTCAGGTGGTGTTGCCCGGCGCGCTGCCGTCCATCATGGTCGGCATTCGTTTTGCGCTGGGCTTTATGTGGCTGACGCTCATTGTCGCGGAAACGATTTCTGCCAACTCCGGCATCGGCTACCTCGCCATGAACGCCCGCGAGTTCCTGCAAACGGACGTGGTCGTGGTTGCCATCATTCTTTACGCGCTGCTCGGCAAGCTGGCCGATATCAGCGCTCAGGGGCTGGAGCGCATTTGGCTGCGCTGGAATCCGGCTTATCAAACCTCATCGGGGGACGCATCATGACCGCTTTTACCGATTCTGCAACGCACGCGCATTCACCGTCGCCGCTCACCAAAGGGACGCCGCTGGCGCTGGATGCCATCACCAAACACTATGGCCACCGCACCGTGCTGAATGACGTGCAGCTGCGCATTCCGTCCGGGCAGTTTGTTGCCATCGTTGGCCGCAGCGGCTGCGGTAAAAGCACCCTGCTGCGCCTGCTCGCCGGGCTGGAAGCCGCCAGCAGCGGCGAACTGCTGACCGGCACCGCACCGCTCAGCAGCGCAAAAGATGACACGCGGCTGATGTTTCAGGAAGCACGCCTGCTGCCGTGGAAAAAGGTGATCGATAATGTCGGGCTGGGGCTGCGCGGCAACTGGCGTGAGAAAGCGCAGGAGGCGCTGGCCTCCGTCGGGCTGGCAGATCGCGCCGGCGACTGGCCAGCAGCGCTGTCCGGCGGTCAGAAACAGCGCGTCGCGCTGGCACGCGCGCTCATTCACCATCCGCGTCTGCTGCTGTTGGATGAACCGCTGGGTGCGCTGGATGCCTTAACCCGCATCGAGATGCAAAGCCTGATCGAAAATCTGTGGCGCCAGCACGGCTTCACCGTACTGCTGGTGACTCACGATGTCTCCGAAGCCATTGCACTGGCCGACCGGGTTATTCTGATCGAAGAAGGGCGCGTGGGGCTGGATATTACGGTCGATTTACCCCGGCCGCGGCGTCGTGGATCGGCAAAACTGGCGGAGCTGGAAGCCCGCGTGCTGGAGCGCGTGCTGGCCCCTACCTCGCCTCCTCTGCCCCAGCAGGCGGCAATGTAACCGTCATTCTGGCGATCGAGACTGTGTATCTTATCGCCAGATTTAACATCAAAAATATTGACTAATATTCTCAAAACACCCCGTTTTCCCTTCCATCTGCATCGGCGTAATATCCTCTTCATCGAAAGGAAATGACCTTTCACTCCAAACAACATTGAACAGGATACATCACATGAAAAACGTAAAATTCTTCGCCGCTGCTGTCGTACTTTCTACCCTGTCTTTTGGTGCTTTCGCTGCCGAACAGGTCTCTTCACAGCAGGCACAAAGTCTGGAAAAAGTGGGTATCGTTAGCGCTACTGCTCGTAGCCTGGATTCACTGCAAGCACAGCTGGCTCAGAAAGCAGAAAAAGCCGGTGCCAGCGCCTTCACTATCACGTCTGCCACGGGTGACAACCAACTGCGCGGCGTCGCCGTTATCTATAAATAATGGCTGCTGATAAACAATCAAAAAATTAAACGGACTTTCCTCACCAAAGAGGAAAGTCCGTTTTTTTATGGCTTTCGCCCGAGCCCTAAACACCCAGATGAATTACCCTACACGCTTCACTTCGCCCACCAGTAAGATGTAAGAGAGTGCGCCAACCAGCGCTACGCCAGCAATGTAGGTCAGCGCCGGAGCAAAACCGTAATCCTGCGCCAGATAGCCAATAATCAATGGCACCGTGATACCACCCAGACCGCCGACAAAGTTGAACACGCCCCCCGTCAGACCAATCAGGCGAATCGGCGCCAGCGACGACACCAGTGACCAGGTGATAGAAGCAAAGCCATTGCCAAAGAACGCCAGCGCCATCAGCGTCATAATCCATACCGGATCGTTGGTATAGTTCGCCCCCATGATGCAGGTTGAAATCAACAGGCCGCAGATAATTGGCGTTTTACGCGCCAGACCGATCGATTTTCCGCTACGCACCAGACGGTCCGCCACAAACCCGGACAGCAGCACGCCAACGAACGCCGCCAGGAAAGGCACTGTCGTCATAAAGCCAGCTGTCAGTGCGCTAATCTGTTTTTCCTGCGTCAGGTAGTTCGGGAACCACGTCAGGAAGAACCACAGCGTAGAGGTCACGGCAAACTGCCCGATATACACGCCCACCAGTTTGCGGTTAAACACCAGCTTCCAGTCGGCCGCCGTCAACGGCGTACGCGCTTTTTTCTCACTCGGCGCATCGCCATCAACAATACCGCCGCCTTCGGCAATGTAATCCAGCTCGGCCTGATTGATCCCTTTGCTTTTCTTCGGTGGCTGATAAACAAAGTGCCAGATAATTGCCCAGACAATACCGACGCCGCCGGTAACAATGAACACCCAGTGCCAGCTCAGGATTTCCTGCAACCAGATAAGCAATGGCGTAAGAAATGCCAGACCAACGAACTGTCCTGACGTATAGAATCCGACGGCGGAAGCGCGTTCTTGCTCAGGGAACCAACTGGTCACCATGCGGTTATTCGTCGGAAATGCAGGCGCTTCAAACAGCCCGGTCACGGCGCGTAAACCAATCAACGATGCCAGACCGGTAGCGAAACCTTGCAGCAATGTGGCAATCGACCATCCCATGATGGCGATAAAATAGGTGACCTTTGAACCGACGCGGTCAAGGAACCAGCCGCCGGGTATTTGGCATAACGTATAGGTCCAGGCAAACGCGGAAAAGATATAGCCCATTTGTGTTTTTGTAATGCCGAACTCTTCCTGAATATGTGCCGACGCCACAGCCAGGTTGGCCCGATCCACATAGCAGATGACGACCGTAATAAAAATCATCAGCAAGGTGAAATAACGCCGTTTTGTAGGACGGGTAGTTAATGTCATATCCATCTTATGTTCCTGTTATTTATTAAACGGGCTGCGATATTTATCGCCCGCTATTTTTGAACGTTCAACAACACCAGCAGTTGGTATGCTTTATTTTTTCTAATGAAATAAATAACCGCGCACAGTCAATACATTCCTTTATTGATAATGGCGTTTTATTTTTAATAACCCCGGTGATGAATCATGATAAATGGAAGATTAATTCCCCCGACACCAATAAATAGTAATCCCTCACGAAATCATTGAGTTCGTGATAATCCATGATTGCTCTATTTTATTTCGCCGGGGGAAATGCGTTATGTTTTAACGGTCATTCAATTCCCATATTGCTTGAGACATGACGCGTATTACCACTCGGCGACGGCACCGTCAGGATAACGCCACACCGGGTTGCGCCAGTCTGGCGCATTTTTACTGCGTTCAATAACCAGCTCTTCATTAATTTCCACACCGAGGCCAGGCTTATTCAGCGGATAGAAATGGCCGTCGGTCATAGCAAAGTCTTCTTTATTGACAACATAATCCAACAGCTCGGCACCTTTATTATAATGGATGCCCATACTTTGCTCCTGGAATACGGCATTACGCGCCACAAAGTCGAGATGTAAACAGGAAGCCAGTGCAATTGGACCTAATGGACAGTGTGGTGCCAGCGCAACATCATAGGCTTCCGCCATAGCGGCAATTTTAAAGCACTCGGTAATACCGCCCGCGTGAGACAGGTCAGGCTGAATAATGGCCAGTCCGCCGTCTGCCAGTACGCGTTTGAAATCAAAGCGTGAGAACATACGCTCGCCCGCTGCAATCGGCAGGTGGGTTTGCGCCGCCAGACGAGGATAGTATTCCGCCTGTTCAGCCAGCACCGGTTCTTCAATAAACAGCGGACGGTACGGCTCCAGCTCTTTTATCAGGATTTTCGCCATCGGCGCATCCACACGACCGTGGAAATCCAGACCGAATTCGATGCTGTTACCAAAGGCTTCGCGGATTTCCGCAACCACGGCCACCGCCGCATCCACTTTGCGCGAGTTATCAATGATGCCCATCTCTTCACAGCCGTTCAGCTTGAAGGTATCGAAGCCAATGTCGGTCAGCTTCTTGATGCCTGCAATCACTTCGGAAGGACGGTCGCCGCCCACCCAGCTGTACGCTTTGATCTTATCGCGCACCAGCCCACCCAGTAACTGATAAACCGGTACACCCAGCGCCTTGCCTTTGATGTCCCACAATGCCTGGTCAATACCGGCGATCGCACTCATCAGGATCGGGCCGCCGCGGTAGAATCCCGCGCGGTAAAGCACCTGCCAGATGTCGTTGATGCGTGCCGGGTCTTGCCCGATCAGATAGTCAGACAGCTCGTGAACGGCAGCTTCAACCGTACGTGCGCGGCCTTCGATAACCGGTTCGCCCCAGCCGACAATGCCTTCATCGGTTTCAATCTTCAGGAACATCCAGCGTGGCGGCAGCCGGTACGTGGTGATTTTGGTAATTTTCATTGAACAGCGTCCTTATAAGCGTTAACAAATGCATGTGCTTTTTGCGCGGTGACGTCAACCGACTGACCAGCTCGATACAGATCGCCGCCTAACCCGGCACCGACGCAGCCTGCACTAAGGTAATCCTTCAGGTTCTCTGGCGTAACGCCACCGACGGCAAAGACGGGAACGTCTTTTGGCAATACCGCTTTCAGCGCCTTGATGTAGTCCGGCCCAAATGCCGATGACGGGAAAATTTTCAGCGATTGCGCACCCGCTTCCAGCGCCACGAAGGCTTCCGTCGCGGTGGCACAGCCTGGGCATACCGTCATGCCGTAACCCACCGCCCGGCGAATCACCTCAGGGGAAATGTTAGGCGTAACGACTAACTTGCTGCCAATTTCCTGTAATTTGTCGACATAGTCGGCTTTTAGTACCGTCCCTGCGCCAATCAGGGCGCGATCGCCAAAATGCTCTACCGCCAGTTGAATACTTTCATACGGGTTCGGCGAATTCAGCGGGATCTCCACTGCATCGAATCCGGCATCCAGCAGCGCCGCGACATGTTCCAGCACCTCATCCGGCGTGATACCGCGCAGAATCGCAATCAAGGGAAGATTAGTATTCCAGCTCATTAACAATGCTCCTTATTCCTGCCTGAAAAGCCCGATCGCCATCCAGCTGCTGCCAGCGCAATCCAGCTTGTTGTAATGCTTTTTCGTAGCGTGCGGTCAGCGCAGGGGAGCCGATGAGCGTGATGCTGTCTCCTGCCGCTACCTGATAGTGGCGCTGCATTTGTGAGACTTCGTTGCCAATCAGCAGCCCGGACAGCCAGTCGCTCACGGCACTTTTCTCCAGACGCCCCAGCACATGCGCCGCGCGGGTTTCAAACAGGCAGCGGATGATGTTGTCGTCGGCAAAGCCTAGCGCCAGCCCTTGCTGGAACGCATCGGGGGACGGCTGCTGCTCGGTCAGCCCCACGCCAATTAACGACTGCGTCATCAGCAGGTGGTGCAGTTCGCCGGTCATCACCGTACGGAAATCCAGCACGTTGCTGTCATCGGCCCGCACCCACTTCGAGTGAGTTCCCGGCATTAAATAAAGAGAGGAAGGACATTCGCTATATGCGCCAATCAGCTGGGTTTCTTCACCGCGAATCACATTGCAATTATCGTCCTGCGCAATACTCAGCCCCGGCACGATCCAGGCGGCCAGTGGACGGGCTTCTTCCACACGCGTCAGGCGATGGGCGACGTCCGTCAGGCGAGTCGGGCATGACAGATACGGTACGGAAAGCCAGCCCGCATTGCTGCCAATCATGCCCGCCATCACGACAGGCACGTTGTGCTGCTGCCACGGCGCAACGATCTGCTGAAAAACCTGCTGCGGCGTCTGACCGTTCAAACGCGTGACGCCCGCTTCAGATTTCACGCTGTCGATACAGACGCCGTCCAGATACAGCCACGCCCGCAGGTTGGTCGAACCCCAGTCAATGGCGATATAGCTTTCACTCATGTAATGTCCTTTAACCGTTTGGTCGAGCTGGCGATCATGGTCAACGCCGCCCGCTCTGCTGCTTCAATATCCTGATGCCGAATGGCATCGTAGAGATCCTGATGCTCACGCAATGTCCGTGGCATGTTGTCTTCGTCCGGCATATAGGTGCGCTCAAACACCGCACGCTGCAACGAGCTGATCGCAACGCTTAGCTGCTGTAGCACCGGGTTGTGCACCGCCGCCAATACCGCCTCATGGAAGCGAATATCCGCTTCATTAAACGCGTCACGATTCTGGTGGTTGGAAATCATGTCGTTCAGCGCCGCTTCAATCACCGCCAACTCGCTTGAGGTCGCCCGTTCGGCAGCCCAGCGGGCAATTGTCGGCTCCACCAGATTACGCACCTCGCTCATCGCGCTGATCAGACGCGGGTCGTAGTCGCTTGCCAGAACCCATTGCAGAACGTCGGTATCCAGGTAATTCCACTGGTTACGTGCGGCTACAAACGCGCCGCGATACCGTTTCACTTCCACCAGTCTTTTCGCCATCAGCGCTCTGAACACTTCGCGAATGATGTTGCGCGAAGTCTGAAATTCTTCACACAGTTCAGCTTCTGCGGGTAGCGGCGTACCCGGCGCGTATTTCCCGCCAACGATCTGTTGGCCAATATCCAGAATGATGCGGTCGGTTTTGCTTAATTCCTGCTTATTCATCATCACCTCAACGAGACAAAACGGATTGATATCACTGCACTTACTTTACCCGCCATGCCGCCTGACGTCGCCGAACTGTTGCACAATAACCGCACCCTTCCCTCTTTTCTTGGCCTGATTGTAGTACCATTTACATGTGTTGTACTACAATCTGGATCACAAAACGGACAATGGATACAATTTTGAAACATCAAGCGTCCCCGGATTTCAACATCCAGAGGAATTGAGCTGTGCGAAGTTGGAAGGCGACGAAAGCCCGCCAGCGGCAGTGAAAAGAGAGAGGAAAAAGTAAGGAAGAGAGTAAGAAGAAAAAGAATGGCGGTTCAGGCCATACGCAATGCGCACGCAAAAGAACCGCCATTAATGGCAAAGTCAGATAAGGGTAAAGCTACGCCTGTTCCAGTACAAAATGTCCTTCCCCGACTTGCTTATAGCGGCGTGCGGGGGGATGGAAATCTGGGGTGCGTACCGGACTGCGCAATTCATCATTGGTGATATTACGCACCGGACGGGTGTCTGGGTCAGGCACGGGCACGGCTGAAATCAGACGCCGGGTGTAATCATGCTGCGGATTGTCGAAGATCGCCGAACGTGGCCCGATCTCCACAATTTCGCCGAGATACATCACCGCTACGCGGTGGCTGATACGCTCGACAACGGCCATATCGTGCGAGATAAACAGGAATGACAGCCCCAGCTTCTGCTGAAGATCCAGCATCAGGTTGATCACCTGCGCCTTAACGGACACATCCAGCGCCGACACCGATTCATCGGCAATAATCACTTTCGGCTCCAGCGCCAGCGCACGCGCAATACACACTCGCTGCCGTTGCCCGCCGGAGAACTGATGCGGGAAACGCGAAGCCATATCGCCGGATAACCCTACCTGTTCCAGCAGTTCGCTCACTCGCGCACTCACATTCTGGCGGGTCGCCAGACCGTGCAGCAGCATCGGTTCGGCGATGGCTTCCCCTATCCGCATACGCGGATTCAGGCTTTCATACGGATCCTGAAACACCATTTGAATCTGCCGCCGCGACTCGGTCAGCTCACGCTTATCCGCCGTCAGGATATTTTTTCCCAGCAACTGAATGTCGCCGCTGACGGCGTCGTTGAGGCGAATAATCGACCGTCCGGTGGTGGATTTACCGCAGCCCGATTCCCCAACCAGCGCGAGCGTTTCGCCCGGCCAGAGATCGAACGAGACATTTTCCACCGCATGAACCCGCCCGGACAGCCGACGGAAAAATCCTGATCGGATATCAAATCGGGTGACCAGATTTTTTACCGTCAGCACCGGTTCCTCGCCCGACACGGTATTCACCGCCTCCGGCACCGGCTGGCGTTCGCCCGTTTTGAGATCGATCAGCGGAAAGCGCTGTGGCCATGCGCTGCCGGACATCGAGCCTAATTTGGGCACCGCAGACAGCAGCATGCGGGTATAGGGCTGTTGCGGATGATGAAAGATTTCTCGCGTGACGGCATTTTCTACCATTTCACCCTGATACATCACCAGCGTGCGGTCGGACACTTCCGCCACCACGCCCATGTCGTGGGTGATAAACAGCACCGACATCCCTTCTTCTTCCTGAAGGGTTTTTATCAGCGTCAGGATTTGCGCCTGAATTGTGACGTCCAATGCCGTCGTCGGTTCATCGGCAATCAACAGCTTCGGATGGCAGGCCAGCGCAATCGCAATCACTACGCGCTGACGCATCCCACCAGAAAAGCTCTGCGGGTACTCGTTCAGCCGTGATCTGGCCGCCGGAATGCGTACTTTTTCCAGCAGTCGTACCGCTTCGGCGCGCGCTTCAGCTTTCCCCATGCCGCGATGGCGACGCAGCACTTCCGTAATCTGGTAGCCAATCGGCAAAACCGGATTCAGGCTGGTCATCGGCTCCTGGAAAATCATGCCGATGCGGTTGCCGCGCACATCCTGCATCGCTTTATTGGGGAGCGACAGCAGTTCGGTATCGCCGAAATGAATCTGCCCCTCAATACGGCTTTGGCCGGGCGGCAGCAAGCGCATGATGGATTTCGCCATCACGCTTTTCCCTGAACCGGATTCCCCCACCACGGCGACCGTCTCTTTCTCGCCAATCGTGAAGGACAAATCCCGCACCACGTTCATCCACTCGCCGTTCACCTGAAAGGCTGTGGTCAGATGCGAAACGGACATAATCGGCGCTGTCATGTGTTCGTTACCCCTCATTCCTATGGGCGTTCCCACAGATTAATTCCGCGGGTTGAGGATGTCGCGCAGCGCATCCCCGACCAGATTGATCGCCACAATCAGCAGCAACAGTGTCAGCCCCGGAAAGAAGCTGATCCAATAGTCGCCCGACATCAGGTATTCAAAACCGTTAGAGATCAGCAGCCCCAGCGACGGTTCCGTCACGGGCAGCCCGATCCCCAGAAATGAAAGTGTGGCTTCCAGCATGATGGCGTAGGCGATGCGCATCGTTGCCACCACGATCAGCGGTGCCAGACAGTTGGGTAAAATATGGCGAAACAGGATGCGGCGATTGGACAGCGCCATGCTGCGCGCCGCGTCCACGTAGCTGCGGCGACGTTCCACCAGCGCTGACCCGCGAATCGTCCGCGCGTAGTAAGCCCACTGCGTTACCACCAGCGCCATGATGATCTTATCGACCCCTTGCCCCAGCACCGCCAGCAGAATCAGCGCGATCAGGATGGGCGGGAAACTGAGCTGGATATCGACGATACGCATGATTGTCGCGTCCGTTTTTCCGCCAACGTAGGCGCTGATCAGGCCCAGCGAAGCGCCAATCAGCAGCGCAAACACCGCGCTGGTGAATCCCACCATCAGGCTGATGCGGGTACCGTACAGAATGGCACTAAACAGGTCGCGCCCCTGGTCGTCCGTTCCCAGCCAATACGTCATGCCCGACATACTGGAGGAGCCCGGTACAAGTCGGCCATCCATGATATCGAGCTGCATCAGATCGTAAGGATTCTGCGGCGACAGAAGCGGGGCAAGCAGCGCAAGCAGCACGAAAACCGCCAGCATAATGAGTCCGCACAGCGCCAGCCGATCGTTGATCAGCGCCATCACCACGCGCATCACCGGATGGGCGGTTTTTTGCACGGCGGCGGGCTGGTGTATCGTATTCCCTGTCATCCCTTGTCTCCTCCGAGCCGCACGCGCGGATCGACCAGCACATACAGCAAATCGACCAGCAGGTTAATCACGCTGAACATCACGACGGTAATCATCAGATAAGCCAGGATAACCGGACGGTCGAGCACGGCGATCGAATCGATAATCAGCTTGCCCATGCCCGGCCAGGCATAAATGGTTTCCGTAACGACGGCAAATGCGATCAGCGATCCCAGCTCCAGCCCCAGCACGGTAATCAGTGGAATCAGCGTGTTGCGCAGCACATGAACCAGTACGATTCGGGTTTCCGACAGCCCTTTCGCGCGAGCAAACTGTACATAATCCTGTTGCAGACACTCCATCACGCCCGCACGCATCAGGCGGATAACCAGCGATATTTTAAACAGTGCGAGGTTAAACGCGGGCAAAAGCAGGTGTTCTAAACCATCGCGGGTCAGAAAACTGAATGGAATACCGAACAGTTCATGAGTATCGCCCCGGCCAGAGGACGGCAGCCAGCCCAGCTTCACGCTGAACAGCATGATCATCACCAGCCCAATCCAGAACGTGGGCAGGCTAAAGCCGAGGATGGAGAAGGTCATAATGGATTTGGACACCGCGCTGTCTGGCTTCAGGCCAGCGTAAATCCCCAGCGGAATACCGACAACCAGCGCCATCACGAACGCCACCATCGCCAGTTCGAGCGTGGCAGGCATGCGCTGAAAAATCAGCGTCAGCGCGGGTTGATTAAAGATAAACGAGTTGCCCATGTCGCCCTGAAAGGCGTTCCAGACAAATAGCCCGTACTGTTCCCAGACGGGCTTATCCAGACCGAAGGACTGAATCACCGCCAGCCGCTCTGCTGGCGTGGCCGTCGCACCCAACAGCATATCGACCGGATTACCGACCAGATAGACACCCACAAACACCAGCACCGACATAACAGCCAGCGTCAGCAGCGTTTGTCCGATTCGGCTCAGCAGGTAGGCTATCATTAGCGCCCCCCGGAACCGTTTAGTGCTTCAGAAGCATTGGTTTCTTCAGGAGAATAGCGGCGCAGGCGATCGGCAATCAGCCCAAGGAACCCTTGCTCATCGATTTCCCGCGCGACCAGCGCATTCTCGGGTTCACCCAGTTTGTGATAAAAATCGGCAAACGCGTAACCCGCCGTTCTACCGGCAACTTCTACTCCGATGCGCGCGCGTTTTGATTTGAACAGCTCCGGTTTCAACAGCCACGCAATGACGGCCGCATCATGAATCGGTCCACCTTCACGACCAAAGCGCTCGACTTCACTACGGTCAAACATGCGCAACAGCGCTGCCATCGCCTTACCCGGCGCGCCGCCGCTGCGTTCGATGTCCTCAACCTGTTCCGTCTGAATTAATGCCTGAAAGGTCACATCCAACGGCATGATAACGAGGGGAACGCCGGAAGAAAAAACGATCTCCGCCGCATGCGGATCGGCATAGACGTTAAAATCTGCCCACGGTACGCGATTCCCCATCGCGGTAAAGGCACAGCTCATGGAAACAATCTGTTTGATGCCGCGTGCGACATCAGGATGGAAGCACAGCGCCAACGCCAGATTCGTCAGCGGGCCAAGTGCGCAAATGGTGATGGGATTATTGTCGGCTGCCGCCTGACGCGTCATCCGTACCAGAAAATCGACGGCGTGTTCCTGTTCCGGCGACAGCGTGCTCTCCGGCACCCAGTCAGCAGAAAATTTGCCGATATGAGCGTATTTACCGAAAACCTGATCGCGGATCAGCGGACGAGACGCACCTGCAAAAATGGGCACATCGGTTCTGCCCGTCACCCCCACTACGTTGCACGCGTTCGGCAACGTGGCGGCAAGCGGCACATTGCCTGCCACAACGGTAATCCCCAGAACGTCTAGCTCGGGTGAGGCCAATGCCAGCCAGATGGCTATCGCATCGTCAACGCCGGGATCGGTATCAATAATAATGCGTTCTTGAACCATGTCAGACACCCTCTCCATAGCGGCTCAATAGGTCAGCAAACAGCTCGACAACCTGTTTGGCATCAACCCCCGTCACCACATCCACATTCGGCTGACGGTCAGTTTTTCCGTACCAGTCGGCAACGGTCTGCCCCATGCACAGCTCGCTTTCCTGCTCAATGTAAACGCTGGCTTTTTCCGTCGTAAAGCAGTGCGGTGCCAGCACCCAGGCGATGACCAGCGGATCGTGTAGCGGGCCGCCGCGTGAACCATAGCGACGGATGTCATTGCGATCCCAAAACGCCATCATTTCACCCAACGGCGCGGAAATCCGCCCGGATAGCGCGATGAAACGCGCCACCAATTCCGGCGTCAAAATCACCTGATGCGTGACATCCAGCGGTAGCGCGACAAGGGCAATCGATGAATCAAACACTATCTTCGCCGCCTGTGGGTCGGCGAGCATATTAAATTCAGACGTCAGGCTGCGGTTGCCTGCTTCACGGTATGCGCCGCCCATCATCACAATACGCGCAATACCGTCAGCAATCTCAGGTGCCATACGCAGCGCCATGGCCACGTTGGTTAGCGGCCCTAGCGTACAGAGCGTGATCGGCGTGCCGTCAGCGATCGCCTGCTTGCACTGCGCAATAATAAAACTCACGGCATGCTGCACTTCGGCCTGTTTTTGCGGCACAGGCAGCACCGTCTGGCCCAGTCCGCTTTCACCGTGAAACTGGCCATGAATAGGGTCGCGCAACAGCGGCCGATGGCAGCCGGCGAAAACGGGAATATCCGTGCGCTGACCCAGCTCAACAATTTGCAGCGCATTACGCAGCGTCTTGTCCAACGGTTGGTTACCGCACACCGTGCAAATGCCGCGAATATCCAACTCTGGCGCCACAAATGCACTTAATAACGCAATCGCGTCATCTATCCCTGGATCACAATCAATAATAATAGGTAACGCGCTCATCCCTTGATGATTCCTTTTCTCTTTTTAATAGGTACAACCAAACTTCAAGGTGCAGAAAGCCCCACACCTCTACAGCGTGAAAAATAACAAATCTATTTGGTGTTAAAGGGAATCGACAGACGCTAAAACGTCAGCGATCTCCTTACGCGCCTTTTCATCCAGCGGCAGCTGAGGCGGCAACGGATCGCCTACCGCAAATCCCTGCAATTGCAGTGCCGCTTTAATACAGCCGGCAATAGAATAACGGGCAAAGATTTCATTGATGCGCCACAGCGGACGCTGAAGCTCCATTGCTCTGTTCCAGTCACCCGCGCGGGCGGCTTCATACAAAGCAATACTCTGTTTGGGAACGATACAGGCCGGGCCAGCCATCCAACCCACGCCGCCAATCAGCATGACGCAGGCGGGAATATGAGCGGATGCGGAGAACACGTCCATTCGGCCACGGGTACGTTCAATGATGGAAAGCAAGCGCCCGGTATTGGTCGAGGCGTCTTTGATATAGCGGATGTTATTAACATGGCTGAGGCGTTCTATGACGGGCAGACTTAAATCGGAACGCTGGAACTGAGGATTGGTGTAGAGCACCACCGGTTTGCCCTGTGCGGCTTCGGCAATGGCGCGGAAATACTGTTCGACGCCCTCGTCTTTCAGGGGGAAATAGGCTTCCAGTACCGCCAGAATGCCATCTGCACCCAGTTCGACGTAGCGTTTCGTTTGCTCAACAGCATCCTGAATGGTTGTCGATGCAACACCGGCGATAACCGGCACGCGGCCTGCCGTTGTCTCTATCACCGTTTTGACCACATCCAGACGCTGAGCCGCGGAGAGATAGGCAAATTCACCGGTGCTGCCTAACGGCACGACGCCATGTACACCGCATTGAATCAGATGTTCAGTGAGCTGCGCCAAAACGGGCTTATCGACCTGACCATCGGGCCTGACGGGTGACACCAGATAGGGAAAAACACCGCTAAACGTATTCACACCGCTCTCCTTGTTATCGGTAATAAGGGGTGAAAACCTCACCCCTTTTGGGTCATCGCTGAAAGGTAACTATTTTGCGGAACGGACGAAGTACGGCAGCGTGTAGGCATCGGAACGGCCCACATAGGTATACTGCTTTTTCATCGCCCAGGTGTTGGACAGGAACATGACCGGAATGACACCCAGATCGTTCATGCCAATGTTCATCGCCTCAGCCAGCAGCGCATCACGTTTGGTTTCATCCAGCGTGACGCGTGCTTCGTTCAGCGTTTTATCAAAGACAGGATTGGAATAGCGACCACGATTCCCCTGTCCTGCATTGGGGCCAAAGGTTTCTAACAATGGCCCCAACACACCAGAAGCTTCCCCGGTTTCAATCGCGGCCCCGCCCATAATCAAACTGAATTCGAGACGAGACGCGCGTGAGAAGTACACACTGCCGGGCATCGTAACGACTTCGGTTTTGATGCCGGCGCGTGTGAACATTTGGCCAATGGCCTGAGCAATTTTAGAATCATTAGGATAACGATCGTTCGACGCGTGGAAGGTCAGCGTGAAGCCGTCGGGGTAACCCGCCGCCGCCAGTTCCTGTTTGGCTTTCTCCGGATTATAAACCGGCGCAGGAATGGACGCGGAATAGCCTGGGTACCCCTTCGGTACAAGCTGAGAGGCGACAACAGCCTGCCCCTCCATCACACGGTCGACGATTGCCTGGCGATTAATAGCTAAAGACATCGCCTGGCGTACTTCTTTTTTTAGTAATGGGTTTTTACCATCAGGACCTTTGGCGAACGGTGATTCCTCTCGCTGCTGGTCCATGTGAAGGTAAATAACACGATTCCCTGGTGTTGAAATCGTTTTTAACTGCTGATTTTTTTCAATATTACTGCTGTCGGCTGTTGGAACGTTTTCGATCATGTCCACATCACCGGATAATACTGCTGCTACACGTGCACTACTGTTTTTAAATACACGGACAGTAACGTTGTCCCACTCTGCTTTTCCTCCCCAGTAATCGTCATTACGACTAAGGACTACCCGGTCGTCCGGCACCCAGGAAACAAATTTGAATGGCCCTGTACCAATCACATCTTTTCCTGAATTCAACGTTTCCGTCGGGACATTCTCAAGTCGGGCCGGTAAAATCGAAATCCGACTTAAATTATTCAGCAGCAGCGGCGAAGCCTCTTTTGTCTTAATCCGCACCGTTAGTGGATTAACTTCTATTACTTCAGCAATGTCGCTGACGTAAGGTGCGTAAGAGCTAGGGCTGTTTTTTGATGCCAGCGCAATACGTTTAATGCTGGCAATCACATCTTTAGCCGTAAAATCACTGCCGTCGTGAAACTTAACGCCAGGACGCAACACAAATTCCCACGTCTTGTCGTCAATCACTTTCCAACTGGTTGCCAGGGCAGGTGCAATCTGCTGTTTTTCATCCTGTACAACCAAACCGTCAAAAATGTTGCGCGCCATTGCGCTATTCGCCCCACTCACATAAAACTGCGGATCCATTGATGTGGTGGAGGAAGCCAAACCGATATTCAGGTCCGCGCTATAAACCAAAGGTGAAGATGAAAATAAAACGGTAAACAATAACGCCAGCGTTGATTTCTTCATTCACTAACCCTCTATTCCATGATTGAGTACTGATGAAGTGTATTAAATCTTATGATTCTGAGTCTATGCGCCAGATTGGATAATGAAAAATTGCATTTTGTGTTAAATTGATAACTAAATGTTATGTTTTAAGGTGACGAGCATGCGTATCAATCCCCGCCAGGTTGAAGCCTTTCATAAAGTCATCCTCACCGGAGGCATCACCGCTGCCGCCAACATGATGTACATCACCCAGCCCGCAGTCAGTCGGCTCATTAAAGACTTTGAAGACGCACTGAATCTGAAGCTCTTTGATAGAGACGGACGCGGTCTGATTCCACGCGCCGAGGCGATGAAGCTGTACCGGGAAGTCGAACGTCTTTACTTAGGGTTGGATCAAATCGGGCTGATTGCCGACGAAATTCGCCACGCCAAAGGCAGCGTACTGCGCATCGCCGCCGTTCAGGCGCTCTCGTTCCTGTGTTCCGACCAGGTTCTCCCTACCTTACTCAAGAAATACCCCGATCTTTCCCTGTTTCTGGATATCGAAAGCAGCAGCCGTATTACGGACGCGATTGCTGAAAATCACTATGACGTGGGCTTTATTTTTGGCCAGCCCGGCATCAAAGGGCTGGAAGCCGAACCACTGGCTGACGCCAGTGCTGTCGCGGTGTTAGCGGTGGATCACCCGCTTGCCACGGCGGATGAAATTACACTCGCCGATCTGGCTGGCACGCGCGCCATTCTGCCCGGCAGAACCACACCGCTGCGGGCGCAGATTGATATTTCCGCCAGAAAAGAACAAATCTATTTGCATAACCCCATCGAAACCTCGATGGCTAACTGCTGCGTGCTGGCGTCAAGAAACGTCGGTATCGGCGTGGTAGATTTTATTACCGCCCTGAACAGCCCTTCCCCGGTTATCGTTAAGCCTTTCAATCCTGATATAAAAATGGCGTATTGCGCGGTTTACCCACCCCAAATCCCCCGCAGCCAGGTGGTGAATCACATCACTCAGGTTATGAAAGAAAAAATAGCGGATAGTCTGGAATTAAAATAATTTCCAGCCAAAGTCGTTATTTTTATTAATGTATTTATTAAATAATGACTATCAGGAAATAGATTTATAAAAAATAAATATCAAGGTTATTATTTTAAATAAAAATAGCCATCGTTGATGGCTATTCGGCTTTATCTGTAAATAATCAGGCATTCAGCACAAATTTCTCGATCGCATAAGCGACGCCGTCTTCCGTGTTGCTTTTGGTGACGAACTGGCTGGCTTCTTTCACTTCGTCGATGGCGTTGCCCATCGCTACGCCGATGCCCGCATAGCGAATCATCGCCAGATCGTTCTGCTGGTCACCTAGCGTCATGACGCTTTCGCGTGGAATACCGAGGTGCTCCGCCAGCATCTTCACGCCTTCACCTTTGTTGACGCGCTTATCCAAAATTTCCAGATAGTATTCGGCGCTCTTCATGATGGTGTAGCGTTCAAAGGCTTCCGGTGGAATCTGGCTGATGGCACGATCCAATATCTCTGGCTCATCAATCATCATCACTTTCGGGAACGTCAGGCTGCAATCCATTTCCTCAACCGCGCGATACTTCAACGGCATTCCGGTCAGGTGGGATTCGTGAATAGTGTAAGGACTGATGTCTTTATTGGCGGTATAGACGAAATTGAAGTCCAACGCGTGAAAATGGGTGCCCAGTTTGCCGGCCAGAGCTTCGAAATAGAGATAATCGTCGAAACTCAGCGCGGTTTGCGCTACGCAGTCACCGTTGATCGTACGCTGCACCAGCGCGCCGTTGTTGGTGATGCAGTAACAGCCTTCCTGCTGCAAATCCAGCTCCATCAAATAGCGTTCGACGCCGATATAGGGGCGGCCGGTAGCCAGCACCACCTGCACGCCTTTCTCTCTGGCAGCGGCAATCGCGGCTTTTACCGTAGGTGAAATTTGATTTTGGGGCGTCAGCAACGTCCCGTCCATATCAATAGCGATCAGTTTTACAGACATAGTTTTTCCAGCATCAAGTTATCTGTTTTCATGCTAACGCGATTCAGCGATGAAGTCGTTAGTGAAATACAGCAGGGTGACAGGCGTATGACGCACAACGTAAAAAGCCGTGCGGTTAAGCACGGCCCTGTGACCAACGTTTCCTGCAATCGCCGTTATAGTTCGGCGCCGTTGCTGGCGATCACCTTCTTATACCAGTCAAAGCTCTTTTTCTTCGAGCGTTTGAAGGTGCCGGTGCCATCGTCGTGTTTATCCACGTAGATGAAACCGTAGCGTTTGCTGTACTGACCGGTGGTGAACGACACGCAGTCGATGCAGCCCCACGGGGTATAGCCCATCAGCTCCACGCCATCTTCCACGACGGCTTTCTTCATCTGATCGATATGCGCTTTGAGGTACTCGATGCGATAATCGTCGCTAATGCTGCCGTCGGCTTCCACCTTGTCTACCGCGCCAAAGCCGTTTTCGACGATGAACATCGGTTTCTGATAACGCTCGTAGAAGCTGTTCAGCGTATAGCGCAGGCCAACCGGGTCGATCTGCCAGCCCCACTCCGATGCCTTCACGTGCGGGTTTTTCACGCCACCGTCAAAGCCCGTAATCGCATCTTCTTTTTTCTGGCCTTTTGCCGCCAGCTGCACCGCGCTGCTCATGTAGTAGCTGAAGCCCAGATAGTCCGTGCAGCCTTCGCGCAGCGTCTGTTCGTCTTCCGGCTGCATATCAATCTGATAGCCTTTTCTCGCCCACTCTTTCAGGATGTAAGACGGGTAGTAACCACGCAGTTGCACATCACCGAACAGGTGGCGTTCACGCATCGCTTCCTGTGCAAACATCACGTCATCCGGGTGGCATGACCACGGATAGATCGGTACCAGCGCCAGCATGCAGCCAATTTTGAAGTTCGGGTTAATCTCATGACCCAGCTTCACCACTTTCGCACTGGCGACAAACTGATGGTGCAGCGTTTGGTACATCGCCTGCTCCGGCTTGTCGTGATCGGTAAAAATCACGCCGGAACAGCAGTAGCCAAACAGCGGATACTGCCAGTTACGCTGGTTGTTGATCTCATTGAAGGTCATCCAGTATTTCACTTTGGACTGGTAACGCTTCATGACCACTTCGCTGTAGCGAACAAAGAAATCCACCACTTTACGGTTCAGCCAGCCGCCGTACTGCTTAACCAGATGATGCGGCATCTCGAAGTGGGACAGCGTAATCACTGGCTCGATGTTGTATTTCAGCAGTTCATCGAACAGGTCGTCATAGAATTGCAGACCCGCTTCATTCGGCTCCAGCTCATCGCCATTGGGGAAAATACGCGTCCAGGCAATCGAGGTACGGAAGCATTTGAAGCCCATTTCGGCGAACAGTGCAACATCCTGCTTATAGTGGGAATAGAACTCCACCGCCTGATGATTCGGATAACTGACACCAGGCTGTACGCCATCGGTAATCACACGGTCAACGCCGTGGGCACCGCCGGACAGGACATCGCAAATGCTGACGCCTTTGCCGCCTTGATCCCAACCACCTTCAACTTGATGCGCCGCTACCGCGCCGCCCCACAGAAAGTCTTTCGGTAATTGTTGAACAGACATCTTGTTTCCTTTTCGTTAGTTCAGATTTACATGTTATTAATTTATAAGCGGTTTAATGGGTGGCGTGTTTAATGAATAGACTGTTTCAGGGTGGAGATTTCCCGATGCAGTTGAATCAACTCCTCCACCAATTCACGGCATAGCATCGCGTTCATCAGGTGATCTTGCGCGTGAACCAGAATCAGGTTGACCGGGATTTTCCCGCTGCCCTCGTCGGCACCAATCAGGGCCGTCTGGATTTGATGGGCTTTGCGCGCCGCAACGGAAGCCGTGTTCAGCAGTTCGTCGGCCTTGTCCCAGTCATATTTTCTGGCAGCGCTCAGCGCCTCCATTGAGCTGGAACGTGCCTCTCCCGCATAGATAATCAGTTCCATTACTGTCGTTTCATCAAGCATGGTTTCATCGCGCATCACTCACGGCCTCCTCTGCTGTACCCACTTCTTGTTCGATCAACTGACGTTCATACATTTTGAAGAAGGGGTAATAGATTAAGGACGAAACGACAATCAGTACCCCCACCAGCACTACCGCACGCCAGTCCCATCCCGTAGACCAGGCTGCGCCAATCGGGCCCGGCGTTGTCCAGGGCGCAAGAGAAATGACGCGGTGCACCAAATCGGTTTTTAACGCGATATAGGCAAGGGTGGCGTTCACCAGCGGCGCAGTAATAAACGGGATGAACAGCAGCGGGTTCATCACGACGGGGGAACCAAAAATCACCGGTTCATTGATGTTGAACATACTCGGCACCACGGCCAGCTTGCCGATGGAGCGCAGGTGAGCAGAACGGCTGCGCAGATAGAGAAAGACCAGCCCCATGGTCGCCCCCGATCCGCCCACCGTAATGAAGAACTGCCAGAAGGGTTCAATAAAGATTTTGGTGATCGGGGCGCCCGCGTTAAACGCTTCCTGATTAATCCCTAAGTTGGTCAGCCAGAACGCCTGCAAAATGCCGCCGACGATAACGGCACCGTGAATCCCGGCAAACCACAGCAGGTGGCAGAGCAGCACCGCGATCAGGATGGCGGGGAGCGAGTCGGATGCCGAGATAATCGGCGCAAAGATAGCCATGATCGCCTGCGGTAACAGCATGCCGAACTGGCTCTGCATAAACAGGCTAAGCGGGAAAAGCGTCAGGAAGATAGCAAGAATCGGGATCAGCAGATCAAAAGACTGGCGGATTTTCGGCGGTACCTGTTCCGGCAGGCGGATACCAATATTGCGCTTCTGCAAAAAATGCATCAGCTCCGTCGAATAGATCGCCACGATAATCGCGGTGAAAATCCCCTCGCCGCCCAGCGACCCAACCGGTAGGCTTTTGTCGATTTGCGGCGCCGCCACGACCATAAACGACATCAGCGCTAGGCTGGCAGCCATAAAACCGTTCATTTTATAGCTCTGCGCCAGGTTATAAGCGATGGCGCTGGTGATATACACCGCCATAATGCCCATCGTCATATTGTAGGGCATCATGATTTGTTCGCCGTGGCGTTCCACCATCCCTAGCCACCACTGCGCAAAAGCCCATTCACTATTCGGACTAAAAGGCGGATGAGCGAATAACATCATAAAAGAGCCGACAATTAAAAAGGGCATTGATGCAATGAACCCATCTTTAATGGCAACGACATGACGCTGGCTGGAAAGCTTCGCCGCAATCGGGCTAATACGGTTTTCGATAACGCTGAATAATGACTCAGTTAATTTACTCATTATTCCTCCCGTTATATTACGCGATCATCGCCAGGGCATCGTTAAGGACTTTCTCCCCATTCATCATGCCGTAATCAATCATATTAATGACCGCAATCGGCTTCGATTTTTCGTCAGCTATCGCTTTGAATTCAGGTAATTTATACTTAATTTGCGGGCCAAGAAGGCAACAGTCATACTGATCAATCAGTTCATTAAACTCTTCAAAACCTACGGCTTTTATCTCAACAGCGATCGCCTTTTGCTCGGCGACCTTTTCCATCCGCTGTACCAGCATGCTGGTAGACATTCCTGCTGCGCAACAGAGTAAAATCTTATTCATACTGCACCTCACCGTCCGTTTTTTTATTATTCAAGCAAGATGAAAAATAATATGCAACCGGTTTCATATTGTTTTTACTGTTTTTTGAAGGCGATCATAAATAGCGCAATCAGGGAATATTTTTATCCCTATACTCGTTATTGGTGATAAAAAAGGAGGATTTTTCCCTATAATGACGGCATAAAGCGGCGCAAAAGGAGAACGGGAAAGTACGATGGTAACCATGCTCGATGTAGCGAAAAAAGCCGGTGTCTCCAAGGCAACCGTATCACGCGTGCTGACAGGGAATAACTACGTCAGTAAAACTACGCGGGATCGGGTATTCCAGGCGATTGAAGAGATTGGCTACCGGCCCAACCTGCTGGCGCGCCAGCTCGCCACGAGCAAATCGCAAATCATTGGTTTGGTCGTGACCAACACGCTGTACAGCGGCCCCTATTTCAGCGAATTGCTGTTCCAAACGGCGACGATGACGGAAAAGTACGGGCGGCAGCTCATCATGGCGGATGGCAAACACAGTGCAGAAGAAGAACGGGAAGCGATCCAGTTCCTGCTCGATTTACGCTGCGATGCCGTCATTATCTATCCGCGCTTTCTCTCTATCGATGCGCTGGAAAGCATTATCGAACAGCATGAACAGCCGATCATGGTCGTCAACCGCACACTGCATCGGCACGGTGACAACGGCATCTGCGCTGACCACCAGCAGCACTGCCATGATGCCGTCAATTACCTGATTGCGCAGGGTCACCGTGATATTGCGTTTATCTGCGGATCGCCAAATTCTCCCACCGGCACGAGCCGGCTGGCGGGCTACCGGCAAGCGCTGGAGGAAAATGGGATTCCCTATAGCGACAAGCGGGTTGCACCTGGCGACTGGACCCATGACAGCGGCTATACGGCAGCCAAAACCCTGCTGCAACGGGCGACCACCTTCAGTGCACTGGTCGCCAGCAATGACGATATGGCGATTGGCGCGGCAAAAGCGCTGCGCGAGCACGGCCTTGCGATTCCGCAGGATGTCTCACTGCTAGGGTTCGACGATTTACCGATGGCTTCATGGTTCTACCCGCCGCTCACTACCGTGCACGTGCCCGTCGCCGAGATGATTAACTATACCCTTGAGAAACTGCTGTGCCGGCTGGAGGGTGAAACCGTCGTGCCTGCGCCTGACTTCAAGGGCGAATTGATTATCCGCGATTCCGTCAGCAAAGGCCCTGCCGCTTAACCCCCGCTCACTCGGTGAGGTGTCATGCCTCACTGCTATCTCGATGTAAGCACCACGCAGATTTGTGACATTTTCGTGAATAGCCTAAAGAGATATTGTTTCCCGCCGATAATTTAATTGTGATTTACATCACAAAAACACGAGTCATATAAGGGAATGCCCATAAAAAACAAAGGAAAGTAATGCATTGATTCTTTTATGAAAAAAGTGCTTTCATACCCTAAATTGGCGGGTATAGGCGCTTATATCCCAGGGGATATTACGCATATGTCTACAACACTGTTACCGGTTAACCACAGCAATCCATCCATTCACTCCTCACCAACAGCCTCAAAAAGAAAACTCAGCACACGGATGCTGATGCTCCTGGCGGGCGTTACCACTATCGCACTCGGTTTTATTCTCACTATCGGCCTGCTGATCTGGCAATCCGGCCAGCAGCAAAAGACCATCGCACAGCAGTATCTTGAGCAAACAGCGTATACCAACAGCTACCTGATTCAGCAAAAACTAGATGTTGCACTCCATGCGGCGCGCAATCTGGGGCAGAGCGTTGTCAGCCTGCAAGAAGCAGGCAACGCCGATCGGAAAACCGCAGAAACGCTGCTGAAGAATGCGCTGAAGAACCACCCTGATTTCCTTTCGATGTCGCTGGCATGGGAACCTGATGCATTCGACGGCAAAGATCGGGAGTACGCTGGTCAGCCCGATCAGGATCCGCAAGGTCGCTTCGTCCGTTATGTCGACCGCGATACCGCAGGCAACGTTGCGCTGCATAATCTGGTGGATTATGAAACGCCCGGCAGCGGCGATTACTATCTGCTGCCGAAGAAGCTCCAGAAAGAAGTGATTCTGGAGCCGTATAGCTACCCTTACAACGGCGTCGATGTTCTGCTGACCTCCATTGCCGTGCCCATCATCATCAACAACAAATTTTACGGCTCCGTCACCGCGGATTTTTCGCTGGATACGCTGCAACAGCTTACCAACAACATAAAACCCTATGAGGGAACGGGCTACGCCCAGCTTCTGTCCCACACTGGTGCCTACATTTCTCACCCCGACAAAGCGCGGGTGACCAAAAAAATTGAAAACGACCCAACGCTGCTTGAGCATGTCACCACAGGGCAGTCTTATCAGATTGAACGTGACAATGCCGTGCTGAACACGCCAGCGTTTAACGTGTATGTGCCCGTCACTATTGGCAACACCGGCACGCCCTGGATGCTCGGCCTATCTGCTCCCGTCAATGTGGTGATGGCGGAAACGGTGCAGCAGCGTAACGTGGGGCTGCTGCTTATGGTGCTGAGTATCGTGGTGGTTTCCGGCGTACTGGGCATCATATTTAACCGCAAGGTCGCTCGGCCTATTGGTGGGGAACCGGCTCAGGCTGCACAGATCGCGCTGTCCGTCGCGCAGGGGGATTTAACGCAAACCATTCCCGTACAACCGAAGGATGACAGCAGTATTTTTTACGCTATGAACGCCATGCAGTCACAGCTGCGAGACATCGCCGAACAGTTAATTAGCACCAGCGAATCCGTCAGCCACGGGGCGACAGAAATTGCGGTAGGTAACACCGATCTGGCCTCCCGTACCGAGCAACAGGCGGCGGCTCTGGAAGAAACTGCCGCCAGCATGGAGCAGATTACGGCGACGGTGAAACAGAATGCGGATAACGCCCATAACGCCACAACGCTGGCGCAGAACGCGGCCCACATCGCTCAGAAAGGTGACAAGATAGTCGGTCAGGTTGTTCACATTATGAGTGAGATCGACGACAGTTCGAAGAAAATTGCCGATATTACCAGCATCATCAACGGTATCGCATTCCAGACCAATATTCTGGCACTCAACGCGGCGGTGGAAGCCGCCAGAGCGGGCGAACAAGGCCGCGGTTTTGCCGTTGTTGCCAACGAGGTGCGTAACCTTGCACAGCGGAGCGCCAGTGCCGTAAAAGATATCACCGCGCTGATTACGGAATCCGCCAGTCGTGTCGACAGCGGCGTCACGCTAGTTCAGAGCGCCGGTGAGACCATGCAGGAAATGCTGAGCGCCGTCACGTCGGTAAAAGACATCATGGATGAGATCGTCTCAGCATCGGATGAACAATCACGCGGGATCAGCCAAGTGACGCAGGCGGTTCACGAGATGGACGGCGTCACCCAGCAGAACGCCGCGCTGGTGCAGGAAGCCACGGCTGCCGCTGCGTCGCTCGAAGAACAGGCCAGACAGCTCGCGCAAACGGTGCTGGTATTTAAGCTCTCGTAATTACCCTTCTTCACCAACTCCCTCCGCACGGGCCGGAAACGGCCTGTGCGTTATTCCCAACGTGGGCAGCAGTCCTCGAATGAATGTGACGTTGGCTTCAGCTCTGGGCTGTTTTTCTCATCAAAATTCCCAATCGTCAGCGCAATAGTCGGTTCATCATCAATCGCTCCCAGCGTGCTGCCACAATGCGGGCAAAAAGCCCGGCTGGAGTAATCAGACGACCGATAGCGTGCGGGCTCGCCACCCTCACCAATCCACTCAACCGCCGACCGGGGAAACTCAACCCACAACAGCGTTGGCGCACCGGAATGCTGCTGACAATAAGTACAGGAGCAGGCATGGGGATTGCCCGGTTCACCCGTGGCTCTGAACCGAATCTGCCCACATAAACACCCACCCAAATATGATGTTATCGTCACGCTGCTCTCTCCCTATTCTGTCGAAAAGGCGGGTATCAATATTCGCCATAGATGATATAAGTAATATGCTAACCTTATGATCCATTTACCAGGGAGTGACGCCCTGTTCTTGCGCCAGCTCTCACGATAATAAAATCTACAGACCCGTAAGCTGCAAAGATAATATGAAATTCATAAAATTACCGCTACTGGCGCAAATCTCATCAGCGCATTTGGTGAGTCACTTCCATATGATGGTGCTACCTGCACTTATTCCGCTGCTGTCAGCTCAGCGCGATATCAGTTTTGTTGAACTCGGGTTTGCGCTTAGCGTATTCAACATTGTCTCCGCCTGTGTGCAGACGCCAATTGGTTTTATGGTGGATCGCATTGGCGCACGCCGTACGTTAACCGCGGGTTTGGCGCTCGGCAGCCTCTGTTTTCTCTCGCTCGGTTTCTCAGGCAGCTATGTTTGGCTGGTTGCCGCGATGGGGCTGGCTGGCGTGGCAAACGCGGTTTATCACCCGGCGGATTACGCCTTACTGTCGCGCGGGATTGATGAGAAACGCATGGGCCGCGCGTTCTCGGTGCATACCTTCTCCGGCTTTCTGGGCACGGCCATTGCGCCCGGCATTTTGCTGTCCGTTGCCGCCTTTTCCGGCATCAGTAGCGCATTCATCGTTTCCGGCGTCATCGGCTTGCTGACGATACCGCTGCTTCTGACGGATAACGATGAACCTAGCCGAGTGAAGCCTGCGGCGACAACAGGCGCCCAGCCGGGCAAATCGCGCGCGCCCGTGTTCACACTGCCGATTCTGGCGCTGCTGATTCTGTTCCTGCTGCTGAATTTAAGTACGGGTTCAATCCAGAACTTCTCGGTGACGGCGCTAGTCACGGGCTACGATTTGTCGCTGTCACAGGCAAACGTGGCGCTGACCGCGTTCCTGTTCGCCAGCGCCTTTGGCGTACTGGCTGGCGGCGCACTGGCGGATAAAACCAAGCGCCACGGGCTGGTCGCGACGGCAGCGCTGGCCGTGACCGCCGTGCTGGTCAGTATTGTTGCCCTGTATTCCTTACCGACTATCGTGCTCGTGCCGCTGCTGGCCGCCGCCGGTTTCCTCTCCGGTATGATCGCCCCTTCTCGGGATATGCTGGTACGCGCCGCCTCACCGCCGGGGGCGGAAGGTCGGGTATTTGGGATTGTTTCTACTGGCTTCAACATCGGCGGTGCCGCAGGGCCAGTGCTGTTCGGCTGGCTTCTGGATCACGGTCACCCTCACGCCATTTTCTGGTCTGCCGTCATCTTTATGCTAATCACGGCTTTCATCACGCTGCTACAGGAAATGCGCAGCGCCAAACGGCGTGCATTGGCCTGATAAAACGTTTTTCAACGTCGCTTGCGACAGCCCAAAGGGTGGCGGGCAGGAAGCTCGCCATAAAAAAGCCAGCTCCGCAGGGAGCTGGCTTAGATAATGATAACAACGTAGACCAAATCAGATATCGATATTCATCGCTTTCAGGGCGTTCTCTTCGATAAACGCACGACGCGGTTCAACGGCATCACCCATCAGGGTTGTGAACAGCTCATCAGCGGCAATCGCGTCTTTCACCGTCACGCGCAGCATGCGGCGGCTGGTCGGATCCATCGTGGTTTCCCACAGCTGATCCGGGTTCATTTCACCCAGACCTTTATAACGCTGTACGGTCAGGCCACGGCGGGACTCTTTCACCAGCCACTCCAATGCCTGCTCAAAGCTGGCAACCGGTTGACGACGCTCACCACGTTCGATGTACGCATCTTCTTCAATCAGGCCACGCAGTTTTTCACCGAGCTGATTCAATTTGCGATATTCGCTACCCGCCACGAAACCTGCGCCGAGTGGATAATCGGTATCCACACCGTGCGTACGTACGCGCAGCGCCGGTTCAAATACGCCACGTTCTTCATCATGGTGAATGACAAAGCTGTATGTGCTGCCGTGCAATTCGTTTTCGTTCAGGCTGTTAACCAGCGATTCCGCCCACGCCTGCACGTTTTCACGCTCGTTCAAGTCGGCTTCTGACAGCGTCGGTTGATAGATCAGACGGTTCAACAACGCACGCGGGAAGCGGCGCTCCATACGACTAATTTGTTTCTGCACGGCATAATGCTCAGAAACCAGCTTCTCCAGCGGTTCACCGGCCAGCGCAGGAGCCTGTGCATTGGTATGCAGCGTCGCGCCGTCCAGTGCCAGCATGATCTGGTACTGATCCATCGCTTCATCATCTTTGATGTACTGTTCCTGCTTACCTTTTTTCACCTTGTACAGCGGCGGCTGCGCAATATAAACGTGGCCACGCTCAACAATTTCAGGCAGTTGACGGTAGAAGAAGGTCAACAACAGGGTACGGATGTGCGAACCATCCACGTCAGCATCGGTCATGATGATGATGTTGTGGTAGCGCAGTTTGTCCGGGTTGTACTCATCGCGGCCAATGCCGCAGCCCAGCGCGGTGATCAGCGTCGCGACTTCCTGCGAGGAAAGCATCTTGTCAAAACGGGCTTTCTCAACGTTCAGGATTTTACCCTTCAGCGGCAGAATCGCCTGATTCTTACGGTTACGTCCCTGCTTGGCAGAGCCGCCCGCTGAGTCCCCTTCCACCAGGTACAGTTCAGACAGCGCCGGGTCGCGTTCCTGACAGTCCGCCAGTTTACCCGGCAGGCCAGCCAGATCGAGCGCACCTTTACGGCGTGTCATATCACGCGCTTTACGCGCCGCTTCACGGGCACGTGCGGCATCAATAATTTTACCAACCACGATTTTGGCGTCTGACGGGTTTTCCATCAGATAATCCACCAGCTTCTCGTTCATCAGCGATTCAACAGCGGTTTTCACTTCGGAAGAAACCAGCTTGTCTTTGGTCTGCGAGGAGAATTTCGGATCCGGTACTTTCACGGAAACCACCGCAATCAGCCCTTCACGCGCATCGTCACCGGTGGCGCTGACTTTAGCTTTCTTGCTGTAGCCTTCTTTATCCATGTAAGTATTCAGCGTACGGGTCATCGCGGCACGGAAACCGGCCAAGTGCGTACCCCCGTCGCGCTGTGGAATGTTGTTGGTAAAGCAGTAAATGTTTTCCTGGAAACCATCGTTCCACTGCAGTGCCACTTCCACGCCGATGTCATCTTTCACCGTCGAGAAATAAAACACGTTCGGGTGAATTGGCGTCTTGTTACGGTTCAGGTAATCAACAAACGCCTTGATGCCGCCGTCATAATGGTAATGATCGGCTTTATCTTTCTCACGTTCGTCGATCAAGCGGATGGAGACACCGGAGTTCAGGAACGACAGCTCGCGCAGACGCTTAGCCAGAATCTCATACTCGAATTCCACCACGTTGGTGAACGTCTCATGGCTCGGCCAGAAACGTACCGTCGTACCGGTTCTGTTGGTGTCACCCGTAACCGCCAGCGGTGCCTGTGCCACGCCGTGTTTATAGGTTTGCTCGTGAAGTTTTCCGTCGCGGTGAATAACCAGTTTCAGTTTTTCCGACAGGGCGTTAACCACGGAAACCCCTACGCCGTGCAAGCCGCCGGAGACTTTATACGAGTTATCATCGAACTTACCGCCCGCGTGCAGCACGGTCATGATGACTTCAGCGGCGGAGATCCCTTCTTCTTCGTGAATGCCGGTCGGAATACCACGGCCATCATCCTGCACCGATACCGAGTTATCAGCATGGATGGTGATGATAATGTCTTTACAATAGCCAGCGAGTGCCTCGTCGATAGCGTTGTCCACAACCTCGAATACCATATGATGCAGGCCGGTACCGTCGTCCGTATCGCCGATATACATACCTGGGCGTTTACGTACCGCATCCAGCCCTTTCAATACCTTGATACTTGAGGAGTCATAAGAATTCGACATCAACGTTTCTCGCTCATTTTAGTCCTGTGATTGAACCGTTATTTTACCCTGTTCTACGCGGAACATCTTGCCCTTTTCACCAATCATGTCCTCTATCTGCTCAGCGCTAACCGCACTGACAAAAACCTGTGCATGAGTGGCTTTTAACCGTTCAGCCAGCAAACGGCGGCGGGTACTATCCAGTTCGGAAGCAAAATCATCAATCAGATACAGACAGCGCAGTCCGTTCTGACGGGTGAGAAACTCACCCTGAGCCAACCTCAGCGCGCACATAAGCAGCTTGAGCTGGCCACGGGACAGCATATCCTCAACCGCCACGCCGCTGGCGCGGATGCGGAAGTCGGCTTTATGCGGCCCCAGCGCCGTATAACCTAACATACGGTCGCGTTCGAACTGCCGTTCCAGCAATTCGGCATACTCACTTTCTTTATCCCAGCCGCGCTGGAAAGAGAAACTGAGCGAAAATTCAGGCAGAAATTGCGTACAGGTCGTGGCGATATCATTGGCAATCGCCGCACTGTATTGCGCACGCCATTCGCTGATACGTTCCGCCAGCGGCACCAGTTCCTGATCCCAGGCTCTAAGCTGCCCATAGTGACTCACCTGACGCAGTGCCGCATTACGCTGGCGCAACAAACGCTTCATGTTGCTCCAGGCCGCGAAAAATCCGGGTTCGTTATGGAAACAGCCCCAGTCGAGAAAGGCGCGACGAAACTTCGGGCCGCCGTTGAGCAGGGTAAACCCTTCCGGCGTGATCAACTGTATCGGCAGCAATTGCGCCAGTTCAGCGACTTTATGGCCGTCGCTGCCGTCGATTCGCACCTTGCTGTCGCCCTGACGGTTTTTGCTTAACCCGACGGATCGCTCCGTTTCCGTGCCATCAATACGGCCATGCAGCACAAATTCCGGCTGATCGTGACGAATGACGCGCCCCGCCTGAATGCTACGAAACGCCCGCCCGTGCCCTAGCGTATAAATCGCTTCCAGCACGCTGGTTTTACCGCTGCCGTTGGCACCCACTAAAAAATTAAAGCCGGGAACCAGCGCCAGATCGGCCGCCTCGATATTGCGGAAATCTTTGATGAGAAGACGAGTGAGAGCCATGCTGCAGATATCTTATATGGGAGGGCAAGTACACTTGCCCGATAATTCTACAACCGCATTGGCATGACGACATAGGCCGCCGCCCGGCTGGCGCTATCTTCGATCTGCACGCTGGAAACGGAATCGGTCAGCAGTAAACGCACCCCTTCGCACTTCAGCGCGTTCAGCACATCCAGTACGTAGCTAACGTTAAAGCCGATTTCCATCTCGGTGCCGTCGTACTGCACATCCAGAATCTCTTCCGCTTCTTCCTGCTCTGGGTTGTTAGCAGTAATTTTAAGCTGATTCTGAATCAGGTGCAGACGCACACCGCGGAATTTTTCATTCGATAAAATCGCCGCACGGGAGAAGGCCTGCTTGAGCAGATCGCAGCTGGCCTCCAGCGTTTTATCCGGGTTCTTCGGCAATACGCGGCGATAATCAGGGAAACGCCCATCGACCAGCTTAGACGTGAAAATGAAGTCGCCGACATGCGCGCGAATGTTGTTGCTGCCGATTTGCAGCTGCAGCGGGGTATCACCGCCATCTAACAAACGCACCAGTTCCATCACGCCTTTACGCGGCACGATCACCGAATGTGACGGTAAAGATTGCCCAACCGGCATAGAGCAAACCGCCAGACGGTGACCATCGGTCGCGACCGTGCGCAGCTCTTCGCCTTCGGTTTCAAACAGCATACCGTTGAGGTAGTAGCGAACATCCTGATGCGCCATCGAAAACTGCGTCGCTTCGATCAAACGCTTCATCGTCGCCTGCGGCAGAGAGAATTCAACCTCGCTCTGCCAGTCGTCCAGATTAGGAAAATCCGCTGCGGGCAGCGTGGACAGCGAGAAACGGCTGCGGCCAGAGCGCACCAGCATGCGATCGCCATCCAGCATAATCGTGATTTCTGCGCCTTCCGGCAGGCCCCGACAAATATCAAACAGTTTGCGGGCAGGGACGGTCGTAGCACCCGGTTCATGCGGCTGCGTCAGCGCCACTTTCGCCACCATCTCCATTTCCAGATCGGTACCGGTCAGCGACAGTGCGTCTTCCGTCACCTGAATCAGCAGGTTGCCCAGAATCGGTAAAGTCGGTCGGCCGCCCAGCGGGCTGCTGACCTGTTGTAATGGCTTTAACAGACGTTCGCGTTCAACAATAAATTTCATAGTGTTATGACGATAGAGTTCTGATTAAATTGGAAAAATCTTCTTTGATGTCGTGGCTTTCTTCACGCAACTGCTCAATCTTGCGGCAGGCATGCAACACCGTCGTATGGTCACGCCCGCCAAAGGCATCGCCGATTTCCGGCAGGCTGTGATTCGTCAGTTCTTTCGCCAACGCCATCGCCATCTGGCGCGGACGCGCCACCGAGCGGGAACGACGTTTAGACAGCAGGTCGGCTACCTTGATTTTATAGTATTCCGCCACCGTCTTTTGAATATTGTCGATAGTAACCAGTTTTTCCTGCAACGCCAGCAAATCGCGCAGCGCTTCACGCACAAAATCAATGGTGATTGAGCGGCCGGTAAAATTGGCGTTCGCGATGACGCGGTTCAGTGCGCCTTCCAGCTCACGCACGTTAGAACGCAGGCGCTTAGCAATAAAGAAGGCCACCTCGCCAGGCAGACGAATATCGTTTTCATCTGCCTTTTTCATCAGAATTGCCACGCGGGTTTCCAGCTCTGGCGGTTCAATCGCGACCGTTAACCCCCAGCCGAAACGGGATTTCAGGCGGTCTTCCACGCCGTTAATCTCTTTCGGGTAGCGGTCAGACGTAAGAATGATTTGCTGGTTGCCTTCCAACAACGCGTTGAAGGTATGGAAGAACTCTTCCTGCGAACGCTCTTTATTCGCAAAGAATTGGATATCATCGATCAGCAGTGCATCAACAGAACGATAGTAGCGTTTGAATTCTTCAATCGCATTGTTCTGCAACGCCTTCACCATATCCTGCACAAAACGCTCGGAGTGCATGTAGACCACCTTCGCATTGGGCTTGCGGGCAATGATGCCATTCCCCACCGCGTGCAACAGGTGTGTTTTACCCAGGCCGGTGCCGCCATAAAGAAACAGCGGGTTATAGGCGCCGCCGGGGTTATCGGCTACCTGACGCGCCGCCGCGCGCGCTAACTGGTTCGATTTACCCTCAACGAAGTTATCAAACGTATGCTTGGGGTTCACATTGGAACGGTAGGTATGCTCCGCCTGTACCGGTGAGTTATCCCAGCTTGGACGTACCGGTGCTGAGCGTACCTGCTGCTGAGGCGCAGCGCTGACCTGCTTCTGATGCGGCTGCGCGGGCTGGCTGATGGCCTGAACCAGCGGTTTACTCCCCACCTCGAAACGCAGTAAAGGAGCATCCATCCCGCAGAAATCATTCAGCAGGCCATTGATGTTATTTAAATATTTATCACGAACCCAATCCAGCACAAAGCGATTAGGGGCGTAGAGCGCCAGAGTGTTATCACTCAGCTCCGCCTGCAACGGGCGTATCCACATACTGAATTCTGTGGCAGGTAACTCATCCTGCAAACGGGCAAGACACTGCTGCCAAAGCGAAAGCGACACGGCGGACTCCACTCGAACAAGAACGATCAAAAAGAAAAGAATAAGACGTTATTTATGTAACTCATGATTTTTTGGCGCCTGCGTTATCCACACTTGCTTCATTCACAATTCAGACAGCAGACACACCACATAGCGCGGCGATTTACCCCGGCGATCCATCAAAAGGATCGCTGACGGGACCGCGGATCATAACCTAATCCGCCAAAGAGATCTTCCCCTTCTGCACAGTTTCGATCCTTTTTATCCACAGGCTATTCTTATCGCGACTCCCTGCGGCACGCCAAATGGACGGCGGGTACATATTTTACCCACCCCGGGTGAAACGCATTCAAGCATACCCTCGGAGACACGATCGTTACGGTGATATCGATCATGATCTTGCCGGACAGATCGTTGGAGGATCCTTGCGCTTTGCAATAGAGTCCGTATAATTCCCTGCCCGCGCGTCTACGCCTTTCTGTGCTCTGACAGGCAGAAATTCCAAAAATAATCGGAATGGCTGGCGTGTGAAGTGTGATGTTAATTGACTCAGGACTGTACAATTATTACAATCCTGCCTCTTTCCGTTATATAGACTGTGATATGCGATTGAGGCGTCGGTCATTTTCACGCCGAACAGCCAAACGCGTTTACTGTGAAGTTATAATTATCCAAGTTTAGGTAGAAATCGCCATGAAACGCACTTTCCAACCGTCCGTATTGAAGCGTAACCGTAGCCATGGTTTCCGTGCTCGTATGGCCACCAAGAATGGTCGTCAAGTTCTGGCCCGCCGTCGTGCGAAAGGCCGTACTCGTCTGTCTGTTTCTAAGTAATAAAAGCTAACCCACCGAGTGGTTAAGCTCGCATTTCCCAGGGAGTTACGTTTGTTAACTCCCAGTCATTTCACTTTCGTCTTCCAGCAACCACAACGGGCTGGCACGCCGCAAATCACCATTCTCGGCCGCCTGAACTCGCTGGGGCATCCCCGCATCGGTCTTACCGTCGCCAAAAAGCATGTAAAACGTGCTCATGAACGCAATCGGATTAAACGCCTGACGCGCGAAAGCTTTCGCCTGCATCAACATTCATTGCCTGCAATGGACTTTGTAGTGCTCGTGAAAAAAGGGGTGTCTGAACTGGATAACCGCACCTTGACGGAAGCATTGGAAAAACTATGGCGTCGGCACCGTCGTTTGGCTCCCGACTCCTGATCGGGTTGATACGCGGTTATCAACTCGTTATCAGCCCGTTACTCGGACCACATTGCCGGTTCCGGCCAACGTGCTCGCAATACGGGATTGAAGCAATACGCAGGTTCGGCATGATAAAAGGCTGTTGGTTGACGCTTAAACGCGTATTAAAATGCCATCCTTTGAACCCTGGTGGTGATGATCCCGTACCGCCAAAAACCGACAATAACAGAGAACATTAACGATGGATTCGCAACGCAATCTTCTTCTCATCGCTCTGCTATTCGTAACCTTTATGCTTTGGCAGGCTTGGGAAACGGATAAAAATCCGCCAACCACCACGCAAGCCATACAGCAGGCGACGAACGCAGTGACCGGTGATGCTAACAACCAGGGCGTACCAGCCAGCGGTCAAGGCAAGCTGATCACGGTGAAAACCGACGTACTGTCGCTGACAATCAATACGCGTGGCGGCGATGTCGAGCAAGCGCACCTGCTGGCTTACCCAGATACACTGGGTTCAGATAAACCTTTCCATCTGCTGGAAACCACATCAGAGTTTGTCTATCAGGCTCAGAGCGGTTTGACTGGCAAAAACGGCCCGGACAACCCGGCTAACGGCCCACGTCCGCTGTTTACCACCACGCAAGATAGTTTCGAACTGGCCGAGGGTCAGAAAGAACTGCGTATCCCGATGACCTACACCGCGGCTGACGGCGTGGTTTACACCAAAACGTTCGTTCTGAAACGTGGCGACTATGCACTGAACGTTGACTATAGCGTCAACAACACCAGCGCACAGCCTCTGGAACTTACGTTGTTCGGTCAGTTAAAGCAGTCTATCGAGTTACCTAAGCACCGCGATACCGGCAGCAGCAACTTTGCACTGCACACTTATCGTGGCGCAGCGTTCTCTTCCAGCGAAGACAAGTACAAAAAGTACAGCTTCAGCGACATGGACGAAAACCTGAACATCACGACCAACAGTGGTTGGGTAGCGATGCTGCAACAGTACTTCGCAACCGCGTGGATTCCAACGACGGCAGGCGCGAATACGTTCTATACCAGTAAACTGGGCAACGGTCAGGCTGCGATTGGCTTCAAGGCTGCTCCCGTTGTGGTTGCCGCTGGCAGTCAGCAGAATCTGAACGCGACGCTGTGGGTCGGCCCGGAAATTCAGGACAAGATGGCTGCTGTTGCACCGCATCTGGACCTGACCGTAGATTACGGCTGGCTGTGGTTTATTTCTCAGCCGCTGTTTAAGCTGCTGAAATTCCTGCATGGCTTTATCGGCAACTGGGGCTTCTCCATTATTGCCATTACCTTTATCGTGCGCGGCGTGATGTATCCGCTGACGAAAGCGCAATACACCTCGATGGCGAAAATGCGCTTACTGCAACCTAAATTGCAGGCGATGCGTGAGCGTATTGGTGATGACAAACAGCGCATGAGTCAGGAAATGATGGCGCTGTACAAATCAGAGAAAGTGAACCCGCTGGGCGGTTGTTTCCCACTGCTGATTCAGATGCCAATCTTCCTGGCACTGTATTACATGCTGATGGGCTCCGTTGAACTGCGTCACGCGCCGTTCGCCCTGTGGATTCATGACCTGTCCGCACAAGACCCGTACTACATTCTGCCGATCCTGATGGGCGTGACGATGTTCTTCATCCAGAAGATGTCGCCAACCACCGTGACCGATCCAATGCAGCAGAAGATCATGACCTACATGCCGGTCATCTTTACGGTCTTCTTCCTGTGGTTCCCGTCAGGTCTGGTTATGTACTACATCGTGAGTAACCTGGTTACCATTCTCCAGCAGCAGTTGATCTACCGTGGTCTGGAAAAACGTGGCCTGCATAGCCGCGAGAAAAAATAATCCGGTTGATGGCTAACCAATAGAAAGCGTAAGGCGGTCATTGACCGCCTTATTTTTTTAATAGCTGTCTTATCACCCAGCGATACGTAAAATGGCCTGCCAGACAGGCATTAATGCAGAGAGAATATCATGAGTAATACCGACACCATCGTCGCCCAAGCCACGCCACCGGGACGCGGAGGCGTGGGTATTTTGCGCATTTCAGGACAGGCGGCCACCGAAGTGGCGCATGCCGTTCTGGGTAAGCTTCCCAAACCACGTCACGCCGATTATCTGCCGTTCCGTGATACCAACGGCACCATGCTCGATCAGGGCATCGCCCTCTGGTTTCCCGGCCCAAACTCCTTTACCGGCGAAGATGTGCTGGAGCTTCAGGGGCACGGCGGTCCGGTTATTCTTGATTTGCTCCTGCAACGCATTTTGACGCTACCCAACGTGCGCATTGCACGCCCCGGCGAATTCTCGGAACGCGCCTTCCTGAACGACAAACTCGATCTCGCTCAGGCGGAAGCTATTGCCGATCTGATTGATGCCAGTTCGGAACAGGCCGCTCGCTCAGCGCTGAACTCTCTGCAAGGCGTATTCTCCACCCGGATAAATCAGTTAGTGGAAGCACTTACTCACCTGAGAATCTACGTCGAGGCTGCCATCGACTTCCCGGATGAAGAGATCGATTTTCTCTCCGATGGTAAAATTGAAGCACAGCTCAATGGCGTAATGGCCGATCTGGATGCCGTCAGAGCCGAAGCCCATCAGGGTAGCCTGCTGCGTGAAGGAATGAAGGTCGTGATCGCAGGTCGTCCTAATGCGGGTAAATCTAGCCTACTCAATGCATTAGCAGGTCGTGAAGCCGCGATTGTGACAGATATCGCAGGAACCACGCGTGACGTACTACGCGAGCACATCCACATCGACGGCATGCCGCTACATATCATCGACACCGCCGGGCTACGCGATGCCAGCGACGAAGTCGAACGCATTGGTATTGAGCGCGCCTGGCAGGAAATCGAGCAGGCCGATCGCGTACTATTCATGGTAGACGGCACCACCACGCAGGCGACTGAGCCTGAGCAGATCTGGCCAGAATTTATGGCGCGCCTGCCAAAAACACTGCCGATTACGGTAGTGCGTAACAAAGCTGACATCACTGGCGAAACGCTCGGCCTCGAGGATGTGAACACTCACTCACTTATCCGTCTTTCCGCCCGCACGGGTGAAGGCGTGGATACGCTGCGCGACCATCTTAAGCAAACGATGGGTTTCACCAGCAACACGGAAGGCGGTTTCCTGGCACGACGTCGCCACCTGCAAGCGCTAGAACTGGCAGCCCAGCACCTGACTCAGGGCAAAGAACAGCTGGTCAGCGCCTACGCGGGCGAACTGCTGGCAGAAGAACTGCGGCTGGCACAGCAGGCCCTGAGTGAAATCACTGGCGAATTCACCTCTGACGACCTGCTAGGCCGTATCTTTTCGAGCTTCTGTATTGGGAAATAACGATTAATTTATTCTAATCGACCCGTGCTACGCCACTGGCTGCTACGCTAAGCAGTCAGTGGCTCTTTACACCACTAGCCGTCGACATCAATTCACTGCGCAACAGCCCGAAAATCTGCTCACCTTATAGCCCTGAGTCCGACGTCATTAAATAAATTATCATTTTTTTAACAAAAAATTTGATAAAAAATAAAATGTGTTGTATTAATCAATAATACAAAAAAGCATTACTCATAATAAGAATATCCTCTATCCCCTTGCCGTTTCCGATGATTGAATTGACTATCAATAGCCTGGTGGCATTCATGACACCATCTGTCATCAACATAATGATTAATATAAAAAACGCTAGAATAACCGAAAGACATAGCAATCATTAACTGGCTATCCTTTTATATTGGATGATTAGCCTGACTCTCACGATCACATGATTGATTTTAAATAAAATAAAAATGGCGCGAGTTAAAAACGCCCGTGAAATATTCCTTTTCACTGGCATGGTTTTACATTGAAATTTAACAACAATATTGTCATTGGATAAATTTTATTTTCATTACAACACCTGGTATTTAGACGTTATCTATAGCCGTAGCATTTTATTTTTTTGTTGATGTTATATTTTAACTATGAGGTGGATAATGAATAGTAACACGACCAATAACGCTGGGGGACTATATTCTCACAGCGCAACGCAAGATGTCCCAATAGTAGCAAAAACCGTTTCCCCCAACCTGCCATCGCTGAACGGGATACGCATGATTCTGGCTCTCTTCGTCTATCTTTTTCATACGTCGTTAGACAACATGCTCAGCCCATTTTCTGATCCAGCAATCAATACTGCCTATGCATTCTTCCTTAGCAAATCAGGCTGGGTCAGCGTCTCTTTCTTTTTTATACTAAGCGGATTTGTCATGAATTGGTCATCAAAACCAGTTGGCAACACGCTTACTTTCTATAAGAAGAAATTTGCCAGAATATATCCGGTTAATATTATCGTCATGTTACTACTTGTTGCGACAGGATTGATTAATATCAGCAGGGTTGATATTTGGTTACCTAATGCCTTGCTGATACAAACCTGGCTGCCTGATGGGGAAAATTACATCGGGGGAAATATACCCAGTTGGTTTCTATGCACGATAGTTTTTTTCTACCTATTATTTCCCTTTTTACAGAGAGTTATTAGAGCAATCCCTACCGCTCATTTGTGGACATCCATAGGGTTTTTATACCTGATTATGATTGTCACACAAATTATTATCGCCCTATATACATCCGCAACGCCCTATATTGAAGGGTGGTCATTATTGATTAGTGAAAGTCGCTGGTGGCTCTCTTATACCTTCCCTCTTACCCGCCTGCCTGAGCTTATTATTGGTATGTTACTATCACGCGTTATTCAGGAAGGTAAATGGGTCCCCATATCAATTACAGCCAGCCTAATATTAACCGCTGTAACATATTTTATTGATCTCTTTATACCGCTTCAATTCAGTTTCAATCTGGTTACACTCATCCCTTTACTACTCGTAATTGGTTCACTAACCGTTAGTGACATCAATCAACGTCGCTCTTTTTTACATACCAAACCCATGCAATGGCTAGGTAATCTCTCTTTTGGGTTCTATATGATTCACTTCTTAGTGCTAAAACTCATTATGGTATGGGCTGACGGTGCTAAATATGATGTCCCTGAGGCGATTTTATTGGTTGTTGCCGGAATGGTGCTGAGCCTTTTAGGTGCCTGGCTGTTGTATAAATTCGTTGAGCTGCCAGCCAGTAAATGGATTACCTCAAAAACATGGCTCAACTTTCGTCGTGACCCACAAAAAACCGGCGCGACATCCTGATAAACAACGGAGCATCGCCGCTTAAGCGGCGATGCTCCAGTAAAAAAGGGAATAACCGTTAATGTGAACACTCACTTACATAGCGTGCACGTTCAGGCATTTTTCCCTCGGTGCTTCATTTGCTTTCTTACTTCAGCGTTGCTTTCACTACGGCTGACAGCGGCGTCGTTGGGCGACCAATCAGGCGGCTCAGCTGTTTACCGCCATCAAACAGACCGCCTTTGGATGCACCGGTGTCTGAATCCGCAATAATCTGCGCGAAAACATCAGGTAGTCCGGCTGAAACCAGTGCAGCGGTGAACTCCGCTTCGGACAGGTTTTGATAACCGATATTTTTGCCAGACTGTTTGCTAATTTCAGCAGCCAGTTCCGCCAACGTATAAGGCTCGTCACCAGCCAGTTCGTAAACCTTGCCAGCCTGTCCTTCCTGCGTCAGAACTGCGACAGCCGCGGCCGCGAAGTCTTCGCGCGTTGCAGAGGCAATTTTCCCCTCGCCTGCGCTACCGATAAATACACCGTGTTCCAGCGCCGCAGGGATGCTGGCCGCGTAGTTTTCGGTATACCAGCCATTGCGCAGCAGGACATGCGGTAAACCAGAGTCCTTCAGCAAGGCCTCCGTTTGACGGTGTTCTTCCGCCAGCGCCAGAGGGGACTTATCCGCGTGCAGCAGGCTGGTGTACGCAACCAGTTTCACGCCAGCTTTCACTGCGGCTTCAATGACGTTGCGGTGTTGCGCAGCACGCTGACCCACTTCGCTTGAAGAGATCAGCAGCACCTTATCCACACCTTGCAGCGCGGAAGCCAGTGCTTCTGGCTGATTGTAATCCGCTGCTTTCACCTGCACGCCTTTTGCCGACAGATCGGCAACTTTATTAACATCACGCACCAGCGCCACGATGTCGCTCGCCGGAACCTTCTCTAACAGTTGTGCGATAACCAAGCGGCCCAGTTGGCCTGATGCACCAGTAACAGCAATCATCTCAAGCTCCTTTTATTGACTGTCTTTTATTAACCATCTTTTACTTACGGGTAGTGGCTGGCATAATATCGGCAAAGCTAACTTTAAGTAAGTACATACATAAAGGTAAGTATAGTGAGTCAATCCCAAACGCCCATCGATTTATTGCCGCCCATTCTGCCAACCGGCAATGTCTTCGCTGAGAAATGTCCCTCTCGCCAGATACTTAATCACGTCACCAGCCGTTGGGGCGTGCTGATTTTGATTGCATTACTTGATGATACGCATCGCTTTAGTCAACTGCGTCGACGGATTGGCGGCGTGAGCGAGCGCATGCTGGCGCAGACCCTGCAATGGCTGGAAAGTGATGGTTTTGTCCTGCGAACGGCCTATCCGGTTGTCCCACCACACGTTGAGTATAGTCTGACGCCATTAGGCAAAGAGGTTGGCAAGCGGGTAAAAGAGTTGGCGATATGGGTCGAAGGGAATCTGGACGAGATCATGGCGGCACAGCAGGCCAGCGAACAATAATCCATCAAACCAGACATCATCAGATCATCAATCAAACCCTGCGCCTCCAGAATAGAGGTTCTTGTTCAGGAGGGCGCGCGATCGGGCAGTAGGCGGGAAATGTCAGTGAAAATAGCTTTCCAGGTTTCGTCATCGACCGCCATAAAGCCAAAATAGCGCAGCAGGAATGCCCCTTCGGATGCCAGAAACGCCAGCCGAGCATCTCGCCCTTCCTGGGAATTCAGGTCAAGCCCGGCCAACTGGCGGTCATACCACGCCTGTGATTTAGCAAGATGCTCGGGCATGTTCAGCAATGAAGCCATCATACCCGCCGCGCGATCGCCTTCTGCGGCATCCGTTCGATACGTGACGTCAACATGCGCACGTACTCTGGCCTCCTGACTATCATCCGCACCGATGCACGCGGCTGTCATCTCATCAAACTCATCTTCCCAGCGCTGATACATGGCACTAATCAACTCGTCTTTCGTCCCGAAGCACGACTGAATACCGCCTTTTGTCACGCCCGCGGCTTTGGCGACCGCATCAATCGTCAACGAGGCAATGCCCTGTGTGTGAACGATCTGTTCCGCCGCATCCAACACGCCTGCACGATTAATGCTCTTATTACGCCCCATACCTTCCCCGATTTAAAATACGTTTGTATTTAAAAAGCAATTCTATATCATCAGAACGCTATCCAACAGATGAAAAATGGAAGATCGAGGCAGAGATCCTGTTATGCAATCACCAAAAAAGTGGCTGATTCTGGCCATTGTTTCCAGTGCACTGTTCCTGATTGTTATTGACATGACGGTACTGTACACCGCACTCCCGACACTGACTCACGACTTGCATGCCACGGCATCGGACAAGCTGTGGATCGTGAATATCTACGCGTTGGTTGCCTCCGGCTTGCTGCTGGGAATGGGCACGTTGGGTGATAAGCTGGGCCATAAACCATTATTTATTTCCGGGCTGGTCGTATTCGGCACCGCGTCATTGTTCGCCGCTTATTCACCCACTCCCCATATGCTCATCGCCGCCCGTGCTTTGCTGGCAGTGGGTGCGGCAATGATGATGCCCGCCACGCTCTCCATTATCCGTCTGACCTTTTCTGATGAACGGGAACGCGCACTGGCGATTGGCATCTGGGCAGCGGTGGCATCCGGCGGTGCCGCGTTTGGCCCCGTCATGGGCGGGATATTGCTTGAATACTTCTGGTGGGGCTCGGTTTTCCTCATTAATGTACCGGTCGTTCTGCTTGCGCTCATCATGGGAGTCACCGTCATTCCACACCGGCCGGGTAATGCTTCACACCGCTGGGACTTCTTTGGTTCTCTATTGATTATGGTTGGTTTGATTGGTGTAACCTATGCCATAAAAGAGCTGGGCAAACGGGTTCCGTCTTATGCAGATGCGCTAATCGCGCTGCTGATCGGCGTGGCGTTCATTATCCTGTTCGTTCGGCGCCAGCGTAACAGCAAGCATCCTCTGGTCGATTTCTCTCTCTTCCGCCTGCGGCCTTTCAGCGCCGCCGTAGCCGCAGCTATTGTAGCAGCGGCCGCATTGATCGGTATGGAGCTGGCTTTCACCCAGCGACTACAGCTAGTCGTTGGGCTGTCTCCGCTACAGGCCGGCCTGTTCATTTTACCGCTGTCATTGGCTTCCTTTATCTCTGGCCCGCTGACCGGAAGAATGCTGCCGCGCGTGAATAGCGGGACAATGCTAGCCGCTGGCCTGTTGATTTCGGGACTCGGAATGGGAAGTTATCTGCTGCTCCACAATGCGCCCACCATGATACAAATCATCAGCCTGACCATTATTGGCGCAGGTGTGGGCTCCACCATGACGGCCGCATCGAGCACCATTATGCAGGTTGCTCCGGCGTCAAAAGCGGGTATGGCAGCCTCAATCGAAGAAGTGTCCTATGAATTAGGGGGCGCGACGGGCGTGACGCTGATGGGCAGTTTGCTGTCTTTCGCTTATTCTGCAACGTTTATGTTGCCCGCAGGGTTTACCGCACCGGACACCGCCTATGACAGCCTGGACGAGGCATTAATTTTTGCCGAATCCTTACCGGAAAATATGCAGCGCATTCTTACCGCACAGGCACATTCCGCCTTTGATTCCGGATTTTCCACCGTGCTGGCAGCGGCAACGTTGATTTTACTGTTGACCTCAGCCTTCGTCTGGGCAACGCGCCATAATAAACAACATCGTCATCAGGCCGCTGATGTATAGCGCCATAGGCTAAGACGATAAAAAACGCCGTTCAATGACGAACGGCGTTGGTAATGGCGATTTGGCAACGTACTACATAACGGATTAGTACGTTTCTTTACCGTATTGCAATGAGCGAGGCCCGTACAGCATACCGCGTGGATGGCCCGCCGCCAGCAGGCGCGTGCTGGTCACGCCAGCAACATCATGGCCTTTGTCGGAGATCGTGTCCGCAATCTGGCTCACCGCAGCCTGCACCAGCGCACCGATGATGCCGCCGTTAGAATTTGATTGCTGTTCGTTGCTGGACGCCGTTGCACTTCCGCTCCACAGCAGTTTTCCGGTACGCAGATCAACCAGACGTGCATCCGCAGAAACGCGGGTTTCGCTGCTAATCACGATGTATGACGTGCCGTATTCTTTTACGTCCAAATACAGTGCAGCATCAGCACCAAAGATTTGGTGCAGCTTCGCCGTACTCAGCGCATGAATATCCGCCGCAGTCGACAGACCATTCTGTTTGAACGTTTCGTCTACGACAGCGACAGGCAAGACGTAATAACCGGATTCCGCCAGCGGGTAGGTAACTTGTGAAAGCAGGCTATAGCTCGCTTTCACATCCGGCGAATGGTTAACCGGCGGCAATACCAGAATAGACTTAGGTTTACTCTGCTTAAATGCCGTGTAGTCATAGGGAACGGGTTTAGCACAACCGGTCAGCACCAGCGCAAAAACCAGACCACATAATCCTAAAAAACGATTCATTTAATGCTCCCTTTATTTTTACTCAACAGAAAGTCCATAAAAGGTGCTGATTCAGGGAATTTCGCTTTTTCAGTTTCAAACTGTTGGCGAGCTTCGCTATCACGGCCAGTGTTGGCATACAGCAACCCAAGTTGAGCATAGAGTCCCGGCGGGACAGGTTTATTGGCGGCTTTCGCTTTTTCGATCGATTCATTCAAAGCAAGAATTTGCTGCTCAGGGCCGACTTTATCTTGTTGATAGTAATCGTAAAGAGCCGGCTGATATTTTTCCCAGCTGTAAATGGTTTTTGGCTGAGACGCACAACCAGCCAGCACTGTCGCTGCAAGCAGCAGGACAATTTTCTTATGAGATAACATGGTTATATTCCTATTCCATTAGTTCGCTGGGCGCCAGGCACCACTTTCAATTCCCGCAACCAGATTATTGACGGCTTCACGAATAGCCAAATCCAGCACTTTACCGTTCAGCGTAGAGTCATAGCTGGCCGTACCACCGAAACCGATAATTTCACGGTTGGACAAGGTGTACTCACCGGCACCTTGTACGGAATACACCACTTCAGACGTTTGCACGTTCACCACGTTCAACGTAGTTTTTGCGTAAGCAACCTGTGTTTTTCCGCGACCAAGGATGCCCCACAGTTGATGGTCACCCACTTCTTTGCGACCAAACTCGGTCACATCGCCGGTAACAACATAGCTAGCGCCTTTCAGCGTCTGCGTTTGCCCTTTAATACCCGCTTCTGCTTTCAGCTCTTCCATATTGGTACGATCCAACACATTAAAGCGGCCGCTCTGCTGAAGATGGCTCACAAGAATGGTCTTGGATTGATTACCTAAACGGTCAACTCCATCAGAAAAAATTCCGTTCATGTAATTAGAGCGGTTTTCAAATTTTCCGACGGAAATCGGGCTGCGAACGCCCTGATAAGGCGTACTGTAAGAAGTCACTTTTTGTGCTTCTACGGTACGGGAAGACTCTGTAGCACATCCGCTCAATAACGCTGCTGACATGAATACAGAACAAAGAACGACTTTTTTATTCATAACACTATCCCTTAGTGACAATCCATTAACCCTGAGCAAAGCCCTGTTATTGATTCATAATGAAAATGCCGTAAAAACGTTATTTAGCTGCAACACAGTTTTGCTGCGTTTAAATAGCGCTCGACATTATGAGGGGCGTAAGGAAAAGTAACGAGTTATTTCATGGGAAAATTAGCAAAAATAATAAAAACCAGAATTTTTACCTGAAATAAATCGCTGTAAACCGGATAAAAAACAAGGTTATATGCAACCATGCCATTACTTTCACATAACATTACAACTAACTGAAACGATTCAATAATTTCATTAATAACACGCGTGAGATTTAACATTAACCGACTTTTTACCTGCTCTATATCAAGGTCAGGGTGTTATCCAGCTATTAGGATAAAGGCCACGATCGAGGGATCCAGGGTGGGAGAAGGTAATGAACCGATTTGTTATTGCCAGTACTCAAGACTGTATGGGGTGCCATGCATGCGAAATCGCCTGCGTCATTTCACACAATGATGAGCAGTATCCAGATAGCACCACGGTGTTTCAGCCCAGAATCAAGGCATTCAATACGCCAACGCTGCGAGCTGCCGTGACCTGCCGTCACTGTGAGGATGCCCCCTGCGCCAGCGTGTGTCCAACGCAGGCCTTGATCAGAAAAGACAATAGCATTCAGCTCGTTCAGGAAAAGTGCATTGGCTGTAAAAGCTGTGTACTGGCGTGCCCGTTCGGCGCGATGTCCATGGTGACAAACCCCGTGGACAATAGCACCGTCGCCCATAAATGCGATCTCTGCGCCGATCGTCCCGAAGGGCAAGCGTGTGTAGAAGCCTGCCCGACGCAAGCCTTGCAGTTAGTCAGCGAACAAACGTTGGCAGCCCGCCGTCAGGAAAAACAGCAGATGATGGCGCAGCGTTCAGCCTCCTACTGGCAGCGTGAAACGCCCGTGCTGAAAGCGCTGACGACCAATCCACTCAGTAAAAGGAAAAACTGGCCGCGCCGGGATGCCGAGAAAAAGCCGCTGACCCAGAGAACCTCCACGTTTGATGAAATCTATCATGGCTTCTCCGTGCAGCAGACGGAAGATCAGGCTGACCGCTGCCTTTCCTGCGGAAAACGCGCGATCTGCGAGTGGACCTGCCCGCTGCATAACAATATTCCTGAACTGCTGAGTCTGGCGAAGCAAGGGCGGATTCTTGAAGCCGTCGAGTTATCACACCAAACCAGCAGCCTGCCGGAAATCTGCGGCCGGGTGTGCCCACAGGATCGGCTATGCGAAGGAGCCTGTACGCTGGGTAAAGAGTACGGCGCCATCACCATCGGCAACGTTGAGCGCTACATTACCGATACCGCAATGGCCATGGGCTGGTCGCCCGATATGACGCGTGTCGTTCCCAGCGGCAAACGCGCGGCGATCGTCGGTGCTGGCCCGGCAGGGTTAGCCTGCGCCGATGTGCTGGCGCGCAACGGCGTGCAGGCTGTCGTGTTCGACCGCCACCCGGAAATTGGTGGGCTGCTCACATTCGGGATCCCGTCGTTCAAACTGGATAAAGAGGTGCTGATTCATCGCCGTGAAGTATTCAGCGCGATGGGAATCGAATTCCGGCTGAATACCGAAGTGGGGAAAGATATTTCTCTGGCTCAGCTTCTGGATGACTATGACACCGTTTTCCTCGGCGTAGGCACCTACCGCTCCATGAAGGCTAACATTGATAATGAAGAGGCTCCCGGCGTCTTCGATGCGCTCCCTTTCCTGATTGCCAATACCAAGCACGTCATGGGACTGCCTGAATTAGACGACGAGCCTTATATCTCGATGGCGGGCAAACGCGTCGTGGTGCTCGGCGGTGGAGATACCGCAATGGACTGCCTGCGCACATCCGTTCGACAAGGTGCGGTATCCGTCACCTGCGCGTATCGTCGCGATGAAGCCAACATGCCGGGCTCGAAAAAAGAGGTGAAAAACTCCCGTGAAGAAGGCGTGGAGTTCATGTTTAACGTCCAGCCACAAAAAATCTGCCTCAATGAACAGGGCGAAGTATGCGGGATTAGCCTGGTTCGCACCGAACTGGGCGAGCCTGACGCCAGCGGCCGTCGCCGTCCGCGCCCTATTCCCGGATCAGAATTTGTGCAACCTGCGGAAGCCGTGATAACCGCATTTGGCTTCCAGTCGCACAGCATGCCGTGGCTGGAAGAGGCCGAGATCGGTCTGGATAACTGGGGCTACATCACGGCCCCCCTAAATAGTCAGATCCCCTGCCAGACCAACCATCCGCGTATTTTTGCTGGCGGCGATGCCGTACGCGGTGCCGATCTGGTGGTAACCGCCATTGCCGACGGGCGCAAAGCCGCATTGGGAATGATTGCGACGATGGGGCTGACCGCCGTCACGGGTGCCATTCCCGCACACCCGCAGCGTCCCGAAACGCACGCAACCTGCGAGGAGCTCCGCTCATGAATCAATTTGTTATCGCCGAAGCAGAAAAATGTATCGGCTGCCGGACCTGCGAGATTGCCTGCGCAGTCGCCCATAGCGGTGGTCAAAGTGCGCAATTGCGGCCTTCTCACTTCTTTCCCCGCCTGAAGGTCGTAAAAAGCGCCAGCGTCAGCGTACCCGTTCTGTGCCGGCAGTGTGAGAATGCGCCCTGTGCCAGCGTGTGCCCAAATGACGCGCTGGTGCGCGATCGGGATAGTATTCAGGTTATTCAGTCCCGCTGCATCGGCTGCAAAAGCTGTGTCGTCGCCTGTCCCTTTGGGGCCATCAATGTGGTGACGAAAGCGTCGAATGATGAGGGAGAAGCGCACCTCACGCAAAGCGAGGTTCACAAATGTGATTTGTGCGCGGATGTCGCCCAGAGCCCTTCCTGCGTTAGCGTGTGCCCGACATCGGCGCTGCGATTAGTGACCGCAGATGAGCTGCGCAAGCAGACGCTGGAAAAACAGCGGCGTTCCGCACTAGGGTGGCCGAGCCATTAAAACAGACTGGAAGGTGGCGGGCAGGGAAGGATCGCCACAAAACACACGATGCAGAAAATTCGTTGTGCCTAATTAATAATTATCGCCGATTTATCCATCGATTTTTCTTTAGATCACATATTAGTCTGATAATATGCATTGGTAATGCCTGATAGGTTCCCATCTTTTATCACGATCACGGAGTGAACAATGACCTGCCATTTTGTCAGGTGGACAAGCACGGAAGCGCTTCCTGACTTACAAAGATTGCCCGATAGGCTCATCTCATCAACACAGGGTTTTTCAGCCAAACGCCGTGAGCGTTATCTGAAAAGTCGCGTGCTGCTGGCTGAGATGATGTTCTATTTTTTCGGCTATCCGCTGTTACCCACGCTGCTGGTGTCCCCTGAAGGACGCCCTTATTTTGCCGATCCCAATATGCCCAATTTCAGCATCGGCTATGCAGGCAATACCATCGCCATCCTCCTGAGCGAAGAAGGCAGTGTGGGTATGGATATCGAAATCGTTCATGTCAGGCCAACGAATCAGGCTATTCCACAGATGCAGGCGCAAACTCAGGCCGAACAGGCGTGGATCGACGCTCAGCACGACCCGCTGGAAGCGGCAACGCAGCTATGCACCATTCGCCAGTCATTGATGAAAATCCCTGGCGTAAACAGCCATCCTCCCAATAACCTGAAACTCCACCCCGCCTCTGGCAGGCTGCGTTCAACCTGCACCCCCGCCGTAGAAGTGATGAGCGATGTTGATGATTATCTTGCCTGGGCCTGCGCCCATATCCCTACACTTAACCGATTGATCATGTGGAAATATACATCGGCATCGGGCATGAGAAAATCGGGAGAAATTCTACAGCAGCAGCGCCAGTCTTTACGCTATATGAAATTGACCAGCCATACGATAGAAAAAGTTACCTCTACCGCCTCACAGTAGCCAGCCGCCTTGTAGCAGGCTGAGGCTCCGGGAAAGCCCGGAGCCACGAACGGATTAATGCGCGTCGATAAACACGATTTTCAGCAGGAACAGCAGCGCAACGACAACCACACACGGGCTGATTTCACGCCAGCGTCCCGTCGCTAACTTCATTACACAGTAAGAAATGAAGCCCAGCGCGATCCCCTCGGTAATAGAGAAGCTGAACGGCATCATCACGGCGGTAATAAAGGCCGGAACGGCTTCCGTCAAGTCATCCCACTTCACACGCGCCAGACTGGACGTCATCAGTACGCCCACGTAAATCAGTGCGCCCGCGGCCGCATAGGCAGGCACCATACCCGCCAGCGGTGACAGGAAGATCACCAACAGGAACAGCAAACCCACCACCACGGCGGTCAGACCGGTGCGCCCACCGACGGACACGCCAGAGGAGCTTTCAATATACGCCGTAACGGAGGAGGTGCCGATAAACGAACCGGCCACAGAGCTAACGCTATCAACATATAGCGCCTGCTTCATACGCGGGAACTTACCGCGCGCATCGACCAGACCGGCTTTATCCGTCACGCCAATCAGCGTACCGGAGGAGTCAAACAGGTTAACCAGCATGAAGGAGAAAATAATGCCGGACATCCCGAGGTTCAGCGCACCCGCCAGATCAACCTGACCGACCACCGACGTTACGCTCGGCGGCATAGAGAACACGCCAGCAAACTTCACATCACCCAGCAGCAGGCCAATCGAGGTGGTCACGACAATGGAGATCAGCACCGCAGCATGAATATTGCGTGAAGCCAGCGCCACAATAATGAAAAAGCCCAGCGCACCCAGCAGCACGCTGTGTGACGTCAGGTTGCCAATTGTCACTAGTGTTTCAGGATTAGGAACGATAATACCGGCATTTTTCAGGCCCATCATGGCAATGAATAGCCCGATACCGCTGGCGATCCCCAAACGCAGGCTAAGCGGGATATTGGCGATCATCCAATAGCGAATCTGGAAGATGGTCAGCAACAGGAAACCGATTGCGCCCCAGAAAATAGCACCCATCGCAACCTGCCATGGCAGCCCCATCGCTCCCACAACAACAAACGCGAAAAACGCATTCAGCCCCATTGCTGGAGCCAGCGCCACAGGCAGGTTCGCCAGCAGCCCCATCAAAATACTGCCGAATGCCGCAATCAGACAGGTGGTCACAAAGACCGCTTTGGTATCCATCCCCGCCGCACCCAGAATCTGCGGGTTAACAAAAACGATGTAGACCATCGTCAAAAACGTCGTGAAACCGGCAATCGTTTCCGTACGTGCTGTCGTGCCGTGTTGTTTAAGTTTAAACACGCGCTCCAGCAGGCCCTGCTCGGTAGCAAGACCGGGTTGTGATTTATTCATGAGTAACAATCCAAAGAAGGGAATAACTGTCGTCGGGTATCCTATAACAAAACGCTACGTTTTTACGTTGATCCCACGTTTTTTTTCATCGAATAAGAAGAACCTATTAACGTCATCGTTTTCTCTCGGTTAAATCCCCCTGATTTTACGCAAGATAGCGCTAAAAATGGCTTTGTAGGTCGCAATATCGGGTCAATTGGTTAAAGTAAGGAACGCCTTCTCATTCTGATCGTTTAAGAACCGAGATACCGGGGCGACCACGGTGCGAGGTGTCCCTACGGGAACCTCATCACCGTGTTTCCCCTAAAGTGATAATAAGACTTTATATTTCATCGATAAGGATTGGTCATGCCACGTATTGAATGCGTCTTCTTCGACTGTGATGGCACGCTGGTTGATAGCGAAGTGCTGTGTTGTCAGGCTTATGTGAATATCTTCATCCCATACGGGGTGAACTTATCGCTGGAGGAGGTGATAAAAACCTACAAGGGCGTGAAGCTGTACGAGATTATTGCCCGCATCAGCCAGCAGCATGGCTTAACCGTATCGGTAGAAGACGCGGAGCGTCATTTCCGGCAAGAGGTGAAACGGCTGTTCGATGAATCCCTGCAACCGATCGAAGGCGCACGTGAGCTAGTGCAGTCCATCACCGTTCCGATGGCTGTGGTTTCTAACGGCCCGGTCAGCAAGATGCAGCATTCGCTCGGCCTGACGCATATGCTCGATCTGTTTGGCGACCATCTCTACAGCGGCTACGATCTGAAAAAATGGAAGCCCGATCCCGCGGTGCTGTATCACGCTGCCGAGCAGCTACAGCTTCCGATTGAGCACTGCATTTTGGTTGAAGACTCCGCCGCTGGCGTACAGGCTGGCATCGCGGCGGGCATTCCGGTGTTCTATTACTGCGCCGATCCCCACAATCAGCCGATTCATCATCCGCTGGTCACGATGTTCGATGATATGCGTGAACTGCCGCAAATCTGGCGCGAAAAAGGCTGGAATATCACCGAGCAGTAGCAGCATCGAGATACACGGGGCGACCACAGGGGTGAGGCCTCCCTACGGGAACCTCCCCCTGTGTTTCCCCTAATAACAGGCTTCAGTGACCCGTATTCGTCTCACGCAGGCTTATTCCGCCACCACAGCAAACGGCGCTTCGGCTGCTTTTCCTGCTGGTTAAAACGGGCGTTAACCCGGTTAGCCAGCAGTTCCAATGACAGGCAAAACACAAAGTAGACCAGCGCGACAAACAGGAAAACCTCCATCGGGTAGACCATGCTGCGGTTATTAACCTGGGTAGCGAGAAACGTCAGCTCGCCGACGCCGACAATGTAGGCCAGTGAAGTGTCTTTAATCAGGGAAATCCACTGATTAATGAAAGAGGGCACCATCATCCGCAGCGCCTGCGGCAGGACTATCTGCCATAGCACCTGCCAGCGGCTTAATCCCAGCGAGAGTCCAGCCTGCCACTGGCCGCGCCCAATCGCGACAATGCCCGCTTTCACGCCATGCGCCAGATACGCCGAGGCGATAAGCGCCAGCGCACACACCACGGTCGTGATTTCAGGGATATCGACGCCAAAAACGATCGGCAGCAGAAAGTAGGTCCAGAAAATCAGCATGATGACGGGAATCGCACGGAAAAACCCTAGCACCATCGCCAACAGCGCGCTCCATACGCCTCGGGACATCGCCAGCGCCACGCCCAATATCGTACCCAGAACAGCAGAGGCTACGCCCGCCAGCAGACTCATCACCAGTGTCAGCGCCGCGCCACCCAGCGGGCCATCCGGGAACGTTCCCCACATCAAATAACCGATGTTATCGGTGATAACGGTAAAATCCATCTCAGTGTCTCTCCGCCAGATTGCGCTGCTGACGCCACATGCCCCAACCTTCCATTACGGCAATAATCACGATGTACAACACCGTCGCCACGCCAAACGCCTGAAACGTGCGTAAGGTTTCCGTCTCCACCTGACGCGACGCGTAGGACAATTCAGCGACGCCAATCGCCATCGTCAACGACGAGTTCTTAACGATATTCATGTATTGCCCCAGCAGCGGTGGCAAAGCGATTTTTAGCGCCTGCGGCAGCACCACATAGCGCATGGATTGCCAACCGGTTAGCCCCAGAGCATGCGCCGCGTACTTCTGCCCTCGCGCCACACCGCGAATACCGGCGCGAATTTCCTCGGCAATAAACGCGCTGGAGTAGAGCGTCAGCCCGGCCAGGCCCGCCAGAAACTCAAAAGAAGGCCACGCTAACGTCATGCCCAATAGCGAAAGAACATGCGGAGTGTTCAGCCATTGCATCATCTCTGAGGGAAAAAGCTGACCGGCACCGAAATACCAGAAAAACAGCTGCACCAGCAGCGGCGTATTACGAAATAGCGAGCTGTAAGCAACAACGATGCTGCTCAGCAGCCGAATCTGGCTGTCTCTGGCTGCGGCCAACAGAAAGCCCAGCACCGTAGACAGGACGATCGTACTCAGGGATATGCCCAGCGTGATCAAGAAACCGTGCCACAGCCAGATGAGGTATTGAGGAGCCAACAGCCACGACTCAATCGATTGCAGCGCCGTATCCATGCGTTTATCTCTCTTTGTCATTATTACGAGGTACAAATAGAAATGCCCTCTGCATGCAGAGGGCTAAGATCATCGCACTGAAGATGTCAGCTATCAGGATTTAGGCTGCTGATCCAACGGGGCAAAGGTGAAATCGCCGCGCGGCTGAGCCGATTTCGTGCTTGGCCCAAACCAGCGATCGTAGATCGTCTTCGCTTCGCCCTGTTTTTCCAGGTTAATCAGCGTGTCGTTAATCTTCGCTGTCAGGCGCTCTTCGCCCTTCGGAATCCCGACGCCCTGATACTCTTTGGTGATGCTGAACGGAGAGATTTCAAACTCCGCCTTCTGGGCATCAGGTACGTTCGCCAGCAAACCGACCAGCTTGGCATCATCCTGCGTGATGGCCTGAACGTTGCCGTTACGCAGCGCAGCGAAGGCCAGCGGCGTATCGTCGTAGGAAATCACTTTGGCAGTCGGGTAGTGTTCACGCAGGGTAATTTCCTGCACGGTGCCTTTATCGGCGCCGATACGCAGCGTTTTGATGTCGTCCGGCGTTTTCAGCACGCCTTTACGGGCGATGAATTTCTGCCCGGTGGCGAAGTAAGGAATACTAAAGTTAACCTGCTTGGCACGCTCATCGGTAATGGTGAAGTTCGCAGCGATCAGATCGACTTTCTGCGAACTTAACAGCGGAATACGGTTAGCCGGGTTAGTCGCGCGCAGCTCCACCTTCACGCCCAGCGCCTTACCAATCGCCTCGGCGATATCCACGTCATAACCCACCAGCTTTTTGCTCTGCGGATCGACATAGCCAAACGGCGGGTTGCTGTCGAAGACAGCAATTTTCACCACGCCCGCCTTCTGAATGTCATCTAATTTATCTGCCTGTGCAGCACCAGAAACGGAAGCCAATCCGGCCAATAAAGTCACTGTCAAAATCTGCTTTTTCATTCCCTGCCCCTTAGTTATCGCTGTATTAACAGCAGGCTATCAGCAGGGTGAAAACGCGGGAAATAACATAAACAGCTATAATATAACCTTATGTTACTTCGGTATTCTGGCAGATTATCCTGATTCAAGTACGTTCTGGTGGATTGATGGAAAGCGGCAAACTACCGCCAAGCACGTCATTAATCTGACTGGCTACCTCATCAAATAACGCATAGCGTCGGCGGTATTCCGCCCGTTTGCGGCTGGGAATGTCCTGTTCAGACTTTCTCGGAATTGATAACGGCAACGCAATGTTGCCATCAGGCAGCGATTGACCGCCGTGAGCGAAAAGGAAAGCATTGTAGTCGGCCAGAAAAACATGGCGTTTCTTACTGCGATAGCGCCAGTGTTTATAGATATGCGTTTCGTTACTGACCGCGACAACGTGCGCCAGATTAAGGCCTCGAGCCAAGTTAAGCAGGCCTTCCAGAAGAAGGCGTTTGGGAAACAGACTATGGCAATCTCGCGTCGCGCCCTGAATAACGTGATGCGGCGTTTGTGCATCCGGCCCCTGGATACCACCGACAAACAGGCTCATTTCCCCTTCAATGCGCAGGATGGAGAATGTCATCTGTGCCAGCACGTGCTCGCTGCTCTCAAGTTGCAGGGAAAGTTCGCCTTCCTTACACATTTGATCGTTAGTCATCAGGCGAAGCGTGTAATTTTCACCACTTTTCCCCTGAAAACGAGCCAGAACGTTACCGCTCTCGTTCTGACCATATAACAAGCGCTGGCGATGTAACGGCAACGATTGGATAAAGCGGTAATGATCCATTAAGGCCGCGCAGGTTTGATGTGTCGGTAGCGACGCCATCAGGTAAGGGCGCTGGAGCTTGCTGTACAGCTGATTTCCGTCACGTCGAAAAATATCCTGCACGGGATAATTAACGATAAAACTAAGCCATTTCATGGTCAGCAGCGGGTGAAGCATCACTCGGGCGGTATATTTTATACGCCAGTGAACGCTTTCCCAGCGCCGATCCGGCTTGTGTTTCCCTGTTGCTAATGCCAAAAAAAGGGAAAATGCGGCCCGAAACTGGGTTTTCGTACTGCCAAATGATTGTGTAGAGGTAATGTCCATGAATGTCACCGTGATTAAGATGACGAAATCGTAGCGGGACATTCATCAATGAAACTAAAATCGCGACACCTAAAAAGCCGCGTTCTCTTATCCGTTGAGGATTAATTTAAGATAGGCGCTCGCCTAATCGCGATCGTTTAAGGATCAAGATACCGGGGGCTACCACGGTGCGAGGTATCCCTGCGGGAACCTCATCACCGTGTTTCCCCCTATAAAATGCAAACGCATTTTAAATGCCACTTGTGGCAGCCCGTCAGGGCGAGCACAGGCACTGGGCGAGTAAATCCATGTTTAAGTGAACAGCATTAGGTACTCGCCTATTTTCCTACTTCACTCAGCGTAACGCCGCTTTTCTTCCAGACAGCACCAGCCAGGTCATCATCCCGCCAATCAGTCCCCAAAACGCCGCGCCGATTCCCCATAGCGTCAATCCAGAGGCGGTAATCAGGAAAGTGACTACCGCGGCATCACGCTGTTGTTCATCCAGCAACGCACGATACAGACTGCCCGAAATGGTGCTGAGCAGCGCCAAACCGGCGATAGCGTGAATCAGCGGCTGCGGCAGCGCCGTAAAAAGCTGTCCGATAGACCCACCGAAAACGCCCGCCAGCAGATAAAACCCACCAGCAGCGACGGCGGCAAGATAGCGTTTCTTCGGATCGGGGTGTACATCCGATCCCATACAGATCGCGGCGGTAATCGCGGCGATACAAACGGAGAAGCCACCGAACGGCGTCAATATCAACGCAATTAATGCCGTAACGGTAATCAGCGGCGACACGGGAACCTGATAGCCAGCGGCTTTCAGCGTGGCAATGCCCGGTGCGTTCTGCGATGCCATGGTGACAATGAAAAATGGAATACCTACGCCCAACAACGATGCCCACGAAAAATGCGGCGTAATAAACGCCGGTACGGCGAATACCAGCGGTGAATCAGAGACCGCAATTTGCCCTCGAAATAAGGCCAGCAGCAGGCCAGCAAATAATGTCAGCACAATGGCAAAACGGGGCAACAGCCTACGGCTGAGCAAATAAGTCACGCACATCGTGAAAGCCAGCCAGAAATCCTGTTGCAGGGAAAGAAAGGCATCCGCGCCAAAGCGCAGCAGAATCCCCGCCAGCATCGCGGCAGAAATGGCCTGCGGAATGATGTTCATCAGGCGGGCAAAGAGGCCGGTGATCCCGCAGATAAAGATAAGCGCGGAAGCAAACAGGAACACGCCGATCGCTTCATTGAGTGACGTCCCCGGCAGGCTGGTGACCAGCAACGCCGCCCCTGGTGTTGACCAGGCCGCCAGTATCGGCGCACGGTAGTACAGCGACAGGCTAATGGACGCCAGCCCTTGGGCAATCCCCAGCATGCTTAACCAGCCGCCGATCTGCACCGCACTGGCACCCGCCGCTTCCGCCGCCTGAAAAATGATAGCGGCCGAACTGGTGTAACCCACCAGTACTGCAACAAAACCGGCGATAAGGGTCGAAAAGCTGACATCTTTTAGCGCAAATGACGCAGGCATGGTATACCTTCACTCTTGTCGTGCGCTATAGCGCACAGAAAGCGTTAACATAGCAGCGTGCGCTATAGCGCACAAGCAGGAGCAGCCTTGATGTCTGATAAGCTAACCCGCCGGATTGGCAATACCTTGAAAACGTTAAGGCAAGAGAAAAGCTGGAGCCTCACGCGTGCGGCAGAAGAGACGGGAGTAAGCAAAGCAATGCTGGGCCAGATCGAGCGGGGCGAGTCCAGCCCAACGGTTGCCACCCTGTGGAAAATTGCGACCGGAATGAATGTGGCGTTCTCTACCTTTATTGAACCGACGCTCACAGATGAAGACGTGACGTATCGCTCGGGAGCAGGTTCGGCATTCAGGGAAAATGAGGCGGGAATGCACGTTGTGCCGATCTTCCCCTTCGACGAAAAACTGCGTTTCGATATGTTGGTTATTGAGCTGGCAGCGGGTGCCAGTAGCACCTCATCGGCGCATGAAAGCGGGGTGATCGAGCATATTATTGTGCTGGAGGGCCAACTGGAGATGACCGTTGATGGGCAGACACAGTTGTTATCCGCGGGGGATGCCCTGCGTTTTGCCGCCGACAGAGAGCACCGCTACCACAACCCTGCCGATACTACTGTTCGCTTCCACGATCTGATTCACTATCCTGATAAAAACTAAATCGTGATAAAAAATAACGCCCTGCAAGCAGGGCGTCAGCATGATAAGCCTAAGAACGGGCTTACTCTTCTTCTTTCTTCTCTTTCTGCGCCAGCAGCTTCTCCAGCGCATCGCCACCGAGGTGACGGAAGTCCTGACCTTTGACGAAGTAGAAGATAAATTCGCAGATATTCTGGCAACGGTCACCGATACGCTCGATAGAACGGGCGCAGAACAGCGCGGTCAGTACGCTTGGGATGGTGCGGGAATCTTCCATCATGTGAGTCATCAGCTGACGCACAATGCCTTCGTACTCTTTATCCACTTTCTTGTCTTCGCGATAAATACGAATCGCTTCGTCCAGATCCATACGGGCAAAAGCATCCAGCACGTCATGCAGCATTTGCACGGTATGGCGCCCTAATGATTCCAGGCTAACCAGCAGCGGCTGATGCTGATGGGAGAATTTCTCCAGCGCGGTGCGACAGATTTTATCCGCCACGTCACCGATACGTTCCAGTTCAGAGATGGTTTTGATGATCGCCATCACCAGACGCAAGTCGCTCGCGGTAGGCTGACGTTTCGCGATAATGCGCACGCAGGCTTCATCAATCGCCACTTCCATCATGTTAACTTTGGCATCGCCTTCGATGACCTGCTGAGCCAGCTCCGCGTCCTGATTATGCATCGCGGTAATCGCGTCAGTCAGCTGTTGCTCCACCAGCCCGCCCATTGTCAGGACCTGCGTGCGGATATGTTCCAGTTCGGCGTTAAACTGACCGGAAATGTGTTTGTTCAGATTCAGATTATCCATGATGCTTCCTAATCAACCGTAACGGCCGGTGATGTAATCTTCAGTCTGTTTCTGCCGTGGAGCAGTAAACAGGGTATCAGTATCGCTGAACTCGATCAGCTCACCCAAATACATAAACGCCGTATGATCTGAACAACGCGCCGCCTGCTGCATGTTGTGAGTCACAATGACCACGGTGTAGTCTTTTTTCAGCTCGGAGATCAGCTCTTCAATGCGGCCTGTAGAAATGGGGTCGAGCGCAGAACAAGGTTCATCCAGCAGCAAGACATCCGGGCGGATCGCAATACCGCGTGCAATACATAAACGCTGCTGTTGACCACCAGACAGGCTGTAGCCGCTCTGGTGCAGTTTATCTTTCGTCTCTTGCCATAGCGCCGCTTTGGTCAGCGCCCACTGCACACGCTCATCCATATCGGCGCGAGACAGTTTTTCAAACAGGCGAACACCAAACGCGATGTTATCGTAAATGGACATCGGGAACGGCGTCGGCTTCTGGAAAACCATGCCAACCTTGGCGCGCAGCAAGGCGATATCTTGCTTATCCGTCAGGATGTTATTGCCATCCAGCAGGATGTCGCCTTCAGCACGCTGCTCAGGATAGAGCTGGTACATTTTGTTCAGCGTACGCAACAGCGTGGATTTGCCACAGCCGGACGGGCCGATAAACGCAGTAACCTGATTCGCGGCAATATCCAGCGTGATGTTTTTCAACGCATGGAATTTTCCGTAATAGAAATTCAGATCGCGTACCTGGATTTTGTTGGATGTCTCAGTTGCCATACTCATCAAGACTTCTCTCTTTTTCCTGGCGCTGACTGGCAACGCCTTGAATTTATTTAATGTTTCTCAGCAAGCTAATATTTCTTAGCAAATCAATGCTTCTTCGCGGAGAAAATAACACGCGCCAGAATATTCAGCAGCAGAACGCACAGCGTAATCAGCAGAACCCCTGCCCAAGCCAACTGTTGCCACTCCACAAACGGACTCATGGCAAATTTGAATATGGTGACCGGCAGGTTAGCAATCGGATGCATCAGATCCGTGCTCCAGAACTGATTCGACAGCGACGTAAACAGCAACGGTGCGGTTTCCCCAGCAATACGCGCGATAGCCAGCAACACCCCGGTGATAATGCCCGATACAGAAGCCTTCAGCGTAATCGCAGAAATCATTTTCCATTTCGGCGTACCCAGCGCATAAGCCGCTTCACGCAGGCTATCCGGCACCAGTTTTAGCATGTTCTCGGTGGTACGAATCACAATCGGCACCTGCAACAGCGCCAGCGCAATCACGCCCGCCCAGCCGGAGAAGTGCTGCATCTTTGCCACCACCAGCGTGTAGACAAACAGGCCAACCACAATTGAAGGCGCTGACAGCAGGATATCGTTGATGAAACGAATCACTTCGGCGATCCAGGATTTACGACCGTATTCCGCCAGATAGATACCCGCCATAATGCCCAACGGCGTCCCCAGCAGCGTCGCCCACAGGATCAGCAATCCGCTCCCGACGATGGCATTCGCCAGTCCGCCACCTGCCGTATTCGGCGGCGGCGTCATCTCGGTAAACAATGCCAGAGACATACCGTCTACACCGCGGGTCACTGTCGAGAACAGAATCCAGATCAACCAGAACAGGCCAAATGCCATCGTGGACATGGATAAGAACAGCGCAATGCGGTTTTTCTGGCGACGCCAGGCCTGCATTTTACGCCGCGAGCGCGCCAGTGCGGCTTCTTGTTCTATGCCTAATGTAGCCATTAGCGCGCCCCCTCATTTTTTGCCAGACGCATCACCATCAGCTTTGAACACGCCAGAACAATAAAGGTAATCACAAACAGAATCAGACCCAGCTCCATCAGCGCCGCCGTGTGCAGGCCGGATTCCGCTTCGGCGAATTCGTTCGCCAACGCAGAGGTAATACTGTTGCCAGGCATATACAGCGACGCGCTGTCGAGCTGGTAGGTGTTACCGATGATAAAGGTGACCGCCATGGTTTCCCCCAAGGCGCGCCCTAATCCCAACATCACCCCGCCGATCACGCCGTTTTTGGTGTAAGGCAGCACAATGCGCCAGATCACTTCCCACGTCGTACAGCCGATGCCGTAAGCGGACTCTTTCATCATGACTGGCGTTTGCTCAAACACATCACGCATCACCGCCGCAATATACGGGATAATCATGATGGCCAGAATGACGCCGGCCGCCAGAATACCAATCCCGAACGCCGGGCCAGAGAACAGTGCGCCCACAATAGGAATGCCGGACAGGACGTTGCCTACTGGCTGTTGGAAGTATTCGGCAAACAGCGGAGCGAAAATAAACAGCCCCCACATGCCGTAAACAATACTCGGTATGGCCGCCAGCAATTCAATCGCCACGCCAAGTGGGCGCTTCAACCATGCGGGTGCCAGTTCGGTCAGAAATAACGCAATCCCGAAGCTAATCGGGATGGCAATAATGAGTGCAATCAGTGAGGTCACGACGGTACCGTAAATCGGCACCAGTGCACCAAACTGTTCTGCGGGCGCATCCCACTCTTTCGTCCACAAGAAGGCAAAACCGAACTTCTCGATGCTGGGCCAGGACGCTACAATCAGGGAAACAATGATGCCTCCCAAGAGCAGTAGCGTGACCAGCGCCGCCAGTTTTACCAGCGTGCTGAAGAGGATATCGCCATATTTTCCCGGGGCTTTGATAGTTGGCTTGTACTCAGCCATACGTCTCTCTTCTCATTTTTAACTACATATGAAAGGCAGAGAGGTTATGATTACCTCTCCGCCCCGATACGACTTGTTATTCCACTACGTATTTCCCAGAACCTGACAACCTCATCACGTTTTGGTTATCAACACGAGGTCGATGCAATACGTTGTTGATGCAATAATTAGTACAGCGCTTTACCGTTGCTGTCTTTTACCTGGGTTTTCCAGGCAGCACGGATTTGCTCAACCACTTCTTTTGGCAGTGTGGCGTAATCCAGAGCAGTAGCCTGCTCGCCGCCTTTCTTGAACGCCCAGTCGAAGAATTTCAACACTTCAGCGCCCTGCTCAGGTTTATCCTGCTTGGTGTGAACCAGGATGAAGGTAGTTGACGTGATTGGCCACGCGTCCGCGCCTTTCTGGTTGGTCAGATCCTGAGCAAAAGATTTGCTCCAGTCGATCTCTTTAGCCGCGTTGCTGAAGCTCTGTTCAGTCGGGCTAACTGGCTTACCATCAGCAGAAATCAGTTTGGTGTAGGCCAGGTTGTTCTGCTTGGCATACGCATATTCTACGTAACCGATAGAACCAGGCAGACGCTGTACGAACGCTGCGATACCATCGTTACCTTTACCGCCCAGACCGGTTGGCCAGTTAACGGTAGAGCCAGAACCGACTTTCTCTTTCCACTCGGCATTCACTTTCGCCAGGTAGCTGGTGAACACGAAAGAAGTACCAGAACCGTCAGCACGACGAACGACAGCGATATCCTGATCCGGCAGCTTGGCATTCGGGTTCAGTTTGGTGATTGCCGGGTCGTTCCATTTTTTGATGTTGCCCAGGTAGATATCACCCAGTGTTTTACCATCCAGCGTCAATTCGCCAGATTTGATACCAGGAACGTTCACTGCCAGTACCACGCCACCGATAACGGTAGGGAACTGGAATAAACCATCCTGTGCTAATTTGTCGTCAGCCAGCGGCGCATCAGAAGCACCGAAGTCTACAGTTTTAGCGACAATCTGTTTTACACCGCCAGAAGAACCGATTCCTTGATAGTTAACTTTATTACCGGTTTCTTTTTGATAAGAGTCAGCCCATTTAGCATAAACAGGCGCAGGGAATGTCGCACCGGCACCGGTGAGGTTAGCAGCAGCAAAAGCAGAGAATGCCGTCAGAGAAAAGGTTGCCGCAACAACACTGGCAAGAGTGGTACGCATCAGTTTCATAATCCCTCCTGTGGGATAATCGACGTGTCGACGTGGAGTCGTTATCAATCAGAGTTATCAAATCAGAGTGTAGTTCGCAGGAGGAAAAATAGGACAATTTAGTGACAGTAAAATGTACACAATATGACAGTTTTATGACAAAGAGACCGTAAGCGGGAAAATTCAGGGGCAACCAGCCAGAACACGCGTTCTGACTGGTAAAGAAGCAAAGTCAGTGAGTCTGGCTATGGCTAAGCAGTTTGTAAATCGTATCAGGCTTATAGCTATCGCCCTGATAATAAATCGCCCAGTCAGTTACCCGTGATATATCAACGGAATACACACCACCTTCCTGCATATCCTCAACGTAGAACGGATGATTGATTAATGTTCCCGTGACGACCGTATCGTGGATTTTTTCAGGTATAAACCACATGTGCTCACGCTCTTCTCCCTCTTCGCCATGAGGGATGCCAAACTTCACCATAAAGCGCCATTCATTTTCGACAGGCTTCGGTGATTTTTTTAGTAGCTTAGCTAAAAATCCCTGCTTAGCCGGTTCGTCACTCACATGGTAGTTTTTAAACATATTGACGAAATAACGCCAGCGCAGCTGCGCCTTACGCGACATTTCTGCCGTTTCCGCATTCGTACGCCAGAACATGATGGCATTCTGCTCATCAAATCCTTTAAAGAACGTTTGCAGTACCGGGTTTTCTTCGTTGGTACGAAACAGCATACAGGAAGGCTCCTGATGCACATCATCCCGATCGGCGCGATCGCCCAGAAACACGCCTTCCGGCGTCCCTTCCAGATCGTAGCGCATCTCTTCCAGAGGCCGCAGTTGGTCAATCGGCGTGGATTGATTCACATGCCGTAGCCCTTCTTCAAACGGCAACGCCACCAAATATTCATAGCCGCTGTCCGTTTGTCCGCACAGAATCGGCTCATTAAAGGTAATTTGCTGATTTTGAATGGCATTATTGACAAAACTTCTGAATAAATCCGGGATGCCATAATACGAACTCAGCGTCTCTGGAATGACTAGTTCCGCTTCCGTCAGGCCGCATCGCGCCAGACCATGCGAGTGAAACCAGAATGTCGTTGGCGGATCGTTCTCGGTGTCGTACACGGCATGAATGGTATACAACGATTCAATTTCCGGCAGGACATCATCCTCTAGCTGAAAATTCAGCCATTCGCGGGTAAACACGTTACCGGCGGCAGAAATATCGATCCCCAGGAGAAAATCCGGTACCACCGCACTTAATAAACGAAGCTGATGAACGTAGTCTTCCAGCGGGTTTTGCCCAAAAAGACACTCGACCATCACTTCCTGCGTTGCCGCATTAGCCTGCGCCAGCAGTTCAGGTGAAATTGGGTCGGTTGAATGTATCGGCGTGATTTTATTCTCGGGATCGCGCTCCGATACCTCAAGATAAAAGGTCAGCTCTCTATCCTGATGGCGACAGGTATAAAAGAACCCGCCTTGCCCCTGTTCGGGATAGCTTATTTCACCATCAGTAAAGAATGACTGCGCCTCTAACAGGCTTTCCAGCAGCGGATAGTTCATCTCTCGTGAGGAAAAGGCCACCATCGTTGAAGGCGCTTTTTCGCCCTTTCCCTCGGCGATATCCAGGTATTGTTGTTTGTTATTCATATTAAGAACGAGTCAGTATTCAATATGGGTAAACCAATATACCGAATAAATTTTAATGAGGAGAGTTTGGAGAGCTTAAAAAAAATGGGGAAGAAAAAATGAGCCGTAATATGAAAAATAAACGAAGGTAAGTAGCACCAGGGCTATTTACCTTCGTTTTTTAAAAATTACTCAACAGTAACGGATTTCGCCAGGTTACGTGGCTGATCGACATCAGTGCCTTTAATCAGCGCGACGTGATAAGACAGCAGCTGCAACGGCACCGTATAGAAGATTGGCGCGATCACTTCTTCGATGTGCGGCAGTGGAATAATTTTCATATTTTCGCTGCTGGTGAAACCGGCATCTTCATCTGCGAAAACATACAGTTCACCACCGCGCGCCCGCACTTCTTCGATGTTGGATTTCAATTTCTCCAACAGTTCGTTGTTCGGCGCTACCACTACAACCGGCATATCCGCATCGATCAGCGCCAGCGGGCCGTGTTTCAGCTCGCCTGCCGCATAGGCTTCCGCGTGGATGTAAGAGATCTCCTTCAGCTTCAGCGCGCCCTCCATTGCGATCGGATACTGATCGCCACGGCCAAGGAACAGCGCATGGTGCTTGTCAGAGAAACCTTCTGCCAGAGATTCGATGAGCTTGTCCTGAGACAGCATCTGCTCAATACGCGCAGGCAGCGCCTGCAAACCATGAACGATGTCATGCTCAATCTGCGCATCCATACCACGCAGACGGCCAACGCGCGCCACCAGCATCAGCAGAACGGTAAGCTGGGTGGTGAAGGCTTTGGTCGACGCCACGCCAATCTCTACGCCCGCTTTGGTCATCAGTGCCAGATCGGATTCACGCACCAGCGAGGAACCAGCAACGTTACAGATAGCCAGCGATCCCAGATAGCCCAGTTCTTTGGACAAACGCAGCGCTGCCAGCGTATCCGCCGTTTCACCGGACTGAGACAGGGTAATCATCAGGCTGTTCTTACGCACCGCAGGCTTGCGGTAGCGGAATTCTGAAGCGATTTCTACGTCGCACGGAATTCCCGCCAGCGCTTCAAACCAGTAGCGAGAAACCATGCCAGAGTTGTAAGACGTCCCGCAGGCGATGATCTGAACGTGCTCAACCTTCGCCAGCAGTTCATCCGCTTTCGGGCCTAATTCAGAAAGATTAATTTCGCCGTGACTGAAACGCCCTTCGAGGGTGTTCTTGATCGCCATCGGCTGTTCGTAGATCTCTTTCTGCATGTAGTGACGATACGCGCCTTTGTCACCCGCATCGTAATTCACTTTTGATTCAATTTCTTCGCGTGTAGCAAGCTGGCCGGCTTTATCAAACACGCGCACGTCACGACGGGTGATTTCCGCGATGTCGCCTTCTTCCAGGAACATAAAGCGACGCGTCACGGGCAGCAGCGCCAGCTGATCGGAAGCAATGAAGTTCTCACCAACACCACGGCCAATCACCAACGGACTACCAGAACGCGCGGCAACCAGTACGCTTGGGTCGCGGTTATCCAACACCACCATGCCATACGCACCGCGCAGCTGTGGGATCACACGCTTAACCACCTCAACCAGCGTGCCGCCGTTCTGCTGCTGTTCAAAATGAACCAGATGGGCAACGACTTCCGTATCGGTTTCAGAAACGAAACGATAACCGCGACCGATCATCAGCTCGCGCAGCGGTTCGTGGTTTTCGATAATGCCGTTATGGACGATAGTGATATGTTCAGAAACATGCGGGTGTGCGTTCTCTTCAGAAGGTTCGCCGTGCGTTGCCCAACGGGTGTGGGCGATACCGGTACCACCGTGCAACTCACACTCTTCGGCTGCCTGAGACAGTACCTGCACTTTCCCCAGACGGCGTAAACGGGCGACATTTCCTTCGCTATCAACAACCGCTAACCCCGCAGAGTCATAGCCGCGATACTCAAGACGGCGTAAACCTTCCAACAAAATTTCAGCAACATCACGTTGCGCAACTGCGCCTACAATTCCACACATCGATGGTATTCCTATAAAAGTGACATATTGTGTCACCAGGGATGTCTTAGACCTGATTGTTCCGGTTTTTCCGGGTTCCCCGAGCCTTGTAGAGAGTTGGGGATTATTATGTTTTGTTCTGTACTCTGGGAAACCCCTCGGGGGATCGGCCAACGTACAGGACAAAACTGCCTCCGCCACTGCGGAGGCATTAAATATTATTTCTTTTTCACTGGACGCTGCCAGCCGGAAATATGCCGCTGTTTCACGCGGCCGACCACCAGCTCATTCTCTGCTACATCACGCGTAACCGTTGTTCCCGCACCAATGGTCGCACCGCTGGCAACGCTAACGGGTGCCACCAATTGGCTATCCGAACCGACAAATACGTCGTCGCCAATAATCGTTTTGTGTTTATTCGCACCGTCATAATTACAGGTGATCGTTCCCGCGCCAATATTAACACCGGAACCGATATCCGCATCACCCAAATAGCTCAGGTGACCCGCTTTTGATCCTTTGCCTAAACGCGCCTTTTTCAATTCGACAAAGTTACCGACATGCGCGCCTTCAGCCAGTTCAGCGCCTGGACGCAAACGGGCAAACGGGCCAACGGTACACTCTGCTTCTAACACGGCGTCTTCCAACACAGAGTAAGGACTGATTTCACAACCGTCGCCAATGGTGCTGTTTTTAATCACACAGCCTGCGCCGATTTTCACCCGGTTGCCTAGCTTAACATTACCTTCAACAACGACATTGACATCAATCACCACATCGCGACCATGGGTCAACTCGCCACGCAGATCAAACCGTGCCGGATCGAGCAGCATCACACCGGCCAGCAGCAGCTTATCTGCCTGTTCACGCTGATAAACCCGCTCCAGCGCCGACAGTTGCAGGCGATTATTGACGCCCTCCACTTCACTCAGCCGCTCGGGATGAACCGCTTCAACACGCTGACCCTCTTCCGCTGCCATCGCAATGATATCAGTGATGTAAAACTCGCCTTGTGAATTATTGTTATTCAGCTGGCTTAACCAACGCTTCAAATCCTTGCCGTTCGCAATCAAAATGCCGGTATTGATCTCGTTAATCTGGCGCTGCTCTTCACTGGCATCCTTGTGCTCGACGATCCCCACAACAGCACCGTTTTCACGCACAATTCGCCCATAGCCCGTCGGATCGTCCAGTTTCACCGTCAACAGGCCGATACCGCCCTGCGGCTTAGCCTGACGTAAACGCCCCAGCGTTTGTGGCGAAATCAGCGGCACATCGCCATACAACATCAGGATGTCTTCATCATCGGCAAAATAAGGGGCAGCTTGCTGCATCGCATGGCCGGTTCCCAACTGTTCCGCCTGCAGTACCCAGTTCAAGGCTGGATCGGTCAATTCACGTTTGAGTAAATCACCGCCGTGACCATAGACCAGATGAACGTGCTGTGCGCCTGTTGTCATTGCCGCATCAATGACGTGCTGAACCATCGGCTTACCTGCCAGTTTATGTAACACCTTGGGAAGGTCGGAATACATACGGGTTCCTTTACCCGCAGCAAGGATCACCACACTCATAGCACTATTTGACATAAGCATCCTGACAGTGCGAAGCCATCGCTCCGCAAGAATAAAAATGGCTAGCCTGTTACGGCATGAATAACCAGAGTTTACCGAAACTCATGCATAACGCGGATACTTTTTGGTGAGTTTTTTCTGAAAATCTCGCACAAAACGACGAATACTCATGACGGGAGAGTGAAGTCCCCAAAAACAGAAATGGCACAGGGTTTCATAAAAAACAGACTTTGTTTTTAAGTATTTCCATTTGTGACACACGCAAAAGAAACAGCGTTTCATTTATAGCAATATACGCGGGCGAATAATTCAATAACGAAGGAGATACAATGAAACGTTGTTCTTCACCAAAATGTGATTCTTTACGGAAACACCGTTCTTCACGCCTCGCAGCCGTCGCGTTGACGAATGCATTACTTTTCAGCTTCAGTACACACGCCGCGACAGAATCAACGCCAGTCTGGCACGGCATCGCCTTTGGTCAATCAACAGACGTAAACTTCTCATCCAATGTCCTGCCGGAAAAAATTGGTGTTAACGACGTCACTATTAACGGCAAGAAATTAGCGCCGGGAGATAACGCTGATTTGTCCGCGCCGATCACGATCGAGAGTCGTGGCGGAAAAATAGCCAATACCCATGACGGACTGACGTTTTTCTATACGCAGTTGCCTGCCAATGTGAATTTTACGCTTCAGTCTGATATTACCGTGGAACAGTTTGGGCCTGAAAACGGCGCCAAACCTGCGGCTCAGGAAGGGGCAGGGATTCTGGTGCGCGATATTATCGGCGTGCCGCGTCAGCAACCGCTGAAAGAAGGGTATGAAGAGTTCCCTGCTGCGTCCAACATGGTGATGAACGCCATCATGACGCAGGATAAAAAGTCTCATACCGAAATTAAACTACAGGCTATTTTGCGCAATGGCGTGACACAGCCGTGGGGCAACGCAGGCGCCAAGATTACCAAAACCAGCTATCAGGAAAATGTGAATCTGGAGCAAACGCCGACGTTCCGCCTGAAACTGGAACGTACCAACGACGGTTTCATTACCTCTTATGCACCGAAAGGCACGGATAACTGGGTATCAAAAGAAGTCAAAGGCGCGGACGTCGTTACCAAGCTGGATAAAGACCACTACTACGTCGGTTTCTTTGCCTCCCGTAACGCCAAAATCACCGTCAGCAATGCTCAGTTGACCACCACGCCAGCGCAAACCAAAGCGTCACCGGAGTTTAAGGCTAAGGCTTATGATCCTTTGCTTCAGGTGATGTCATCGCCTAAAACCACCAGTGAACACTATGTTGTGCAGGCGAAAGCCAATTACAACGGCACGATCGCAGTATCACAAGACGGTAAATCTCTGGGCGATGCCAAGCAGGTAAAAGCGGGAGAGACCTTCTCTCTGCCTGCGAAAATTGCCGGCAACGGCGCTGAGTTCAAGATAGCCTATCAGCCTGCGGAAGGGGATGATAAAGCGGTAAAAGAGAGCACATTCAAGGTTGAAAGAGTGGCCTACGCAGACGCTAAAAATCTGTATGTTTCGCCACAAGGTTCAGCCAGCAATGACGGCAGTAAAAATGCACCGCTCGATTTAGCCAGCGCCGTCGCCGCTCTGCCAGCAGGTGGTACCATTTGGCTCAACGATGGTGATTACAGCGCGGCTGAAATCCCTGTCAGCGCCAGCGGCCAGCAAAAAGCCGTCAAAAACCTGTTTGCTGTCAGTAATAAAGCCGTCATTCACGGCCTACAGCTGAAAGCGAGCCATTGGCATGTTAAAGGGATTGAAATCACAGAGAAACCGTTCCGTATCGAGGGGAGCTACAACACCATCGAACGCGTTCTGGCGCACCACGCTGACGATACCGGTATTCAGGTGACCTCAACGGCCGATGTAGGCAGACCGCTGTGGGCCAGCCATAACCTGATCCTGAACTCTGAATCTCACAGCAACCAGGATCCAGGCAAAATTAACGCCGACGGTTTCGCGGTGAAAATGCGTGTCGGTGAAGGCAACGTGATTCGCGGCGCGTTCTCACACAACAACATCGATGACGGCTTCGACCTGTTTAACAAAATCGAAGACGGTGCAAACGGCGTTGTGGTGATCGAGAACTCAATTGCCATGAACAACACCAGTAACGGTTTCAAAATGGGTGGCGAAGGTCAGCCGGTGGCGCATCAGGTTAAACACAGCATTGCCGTGGGTAACAAGCTTGATGGTTTCACTGACAACTTCAACCCTGGCGCACTGATCGTTGAAGACAACATCGCGTTAGATAACGAACGCTTTAACTTTATTTTCCGCCCAAGCCCTTACTCAGGCCCGGAAAAACAAGGCGTCTTCAAGAACAACGTTTCGCTGAAAACCAAAGCGGGTAAATATGATGATGCAGTTGTCGGCAATATCGATAACACCAACTATTTCATCAAAGGCGACCGTTCGGTTAACGCGCAAGGTAAGGAAATCACCGTAAATAATTTCGTTTCGGTAGCCATCCCTGAGACGTTTACGCGTGATGCCAAAGGCAATCTGGTACTTGGCGACTTCCTGAAGAAAAAATAAGGGCTTCAAGCCCCCGCCTAACAAGGTAGGGGGCTGACAAAGCATATCGAGCAGTAGTAAATGGGTTTATCCGTGCTCTTAATGCCTGCTTTCGCAGGCATTTTTATATGTCACATACGCTTAAATGTAAAAAGGCCAGTCAGTTCATACTGACTGGCCTTCAATTACTGCAAGCTTATCTGTTACATCGCTTTTCTGGTCAGCTCGATAACGCGCAGCTTCGCAATCGCTTTGCTCAGCTCAGCTGAAGCCTGAGCATAATCCACATCGCCATGCGAATTACGGATATGATCTTCAGCTTTGCGTTTCGCTTCCAGCGCACGTGCTTCATCCAGATCCTGCCCACGGATAGCGGTATCAGACAGTACGGTAACGGTATTCGGCTGCACCTCAAGGATGCCGCCAGAAAGATAAATATACTCTTCCTCACCGTGCTGCTTAACGATACGAACCATACCAGGCTTAATGGCAGTAAGCAGAGGGGCATGTCCCGGATAAATACCCAGTTCGCCTTCGCTCCCCGTTACCTGGATCTTCTGCACCAGACCGGAGAACATTTGCTGTTCTGCACTCACGACATCCAGATGGTAAGTCATAGCCATGTCACCCTCCTACAAGGCGTTACAGTTTCTTGGCTTTTTCCACGACTTCGTCAATGGAACCAACCATGTAGAACGCCTGCTCTGGCAGGTGGTCGTATTCGCCTTCCATAATCCCTTTAAAGCCACGGATGGTGTCTTTCAGGGCAACGTATTTACCTGGAGAACCGGTAAATACTTCCGCTACGAAGAACGGCTGTGACAGGAAGCGCTGAATTTTACGCGCACGAGATACCACCAGCTTGTCTTCTTCAGACAGCTCGTCCATACCCAGAATCGCGATGATGTCTTTCAGTTCCTGATAACGTTGCAGAATAGACTGCACGCCACGGGCAACATCATAGTGTTCCTGACCAACAACCAACGGATCCAGCTGACGGCTGGTGGAATCCAGCGGGTCAACGGCTGGGTAGATACCCAGAGAAGCGATCTGACGGCTCAGTACCACGGTTGCATCCAAGTGAGCAAAGGTGGTGGCTGGAGATGGGTCAGTCAAGTCATCCGCAGGAACGTAAACGGCCTGAACGGAGGTGATAGAACCGGTTTTGGTTGAGGTGATACGTTCTTGTAGAACGCCCATCTCTTCCGCCAGCGTCGGCTGATAACCTACCGCAGAAGGCATACGACCCAGCAGTGCGGATACTTCCGTACCAGCCAGGGTATAACGGTAGATGTTATCGACGAACAGCAGTACGTCACGGCCTTCATCACGGAATTTTTCCGCCATGGTCAGACCGGTCAACGCAACGCGCAGACGGTTACCTGGTGGCTCATTCATCTGGCCATAAACCAGTGATACTTTGTCGATTACGTTGGAATCGGTCATTTCGTGGTAGAAGTCGTTACCTTCACGGGTACGCTCACCCACGCCTGCAAACACGGAGTAACCGGAGTGCTCGATCGCGATGTTACGGATCAGCTCCATCATGTTTACGGTTTTACCTACGCCCGCACCACCGAACAGACCCACTTTACCGCCCTTGGCAAACGGACACATCAGGTCGATAACCTTGATGCCGGTTTCCAGCAGCTCCTGTGAGTTTGACAGCTCTTCATAGCTCGGAGCTGCGCGGTGAATAGCCCAACGCTCTTCTTCGCCGATGTCGCCTTTCATGTCGATGGGTTCACCCAACACGTTCATGATACGACCCAGCGTTGCTTTACCTACCGGTACTTCGATCGGGTGGTCCAGGTTATTCACGTTCAACCCGCGACGCAGACCGTCAGAAGAACCCATTGCGATACAGCGAACAATACCGCCGCCCAACTGCTGCTGTACTTCCAGCACCAGTTTTTCAGCGCCGTTCTCTACCTCAAGCGCATCGTACACCTTCGGTACGGCATCTTGCGGGAACTCGACGTCCACCACGGCGCCGATTACCTGGATAATCTTTCCAGTAGCCATCTTGAATCCTCTACGTAATTCGACAATACGTAATTCGTAAACCTGCTTTAAACCGCGGAGGCTCCCCCGACGATTTCGGTGAGTTCCTGGGTAATGCTGGCCTGACGAGCTTTGTTGTATACCAACTGCAGCTCTTTGATCAGGCTACCGCCGTTATCGGTCGCGGCTTTCATCGCAACCATTCGCGCGGCCTGCTCACTGGCCAGATTTTCTACGACGCCCTGATAAACCTGAGATTCTACATAACGGCGCAGCAGGGTATCCAGCAGCGACTTAGGATCGGGTTCATACAGGTAATCCCAGGATTTCTTCTTCAACTCACCGTCATCCGAAGGCGGTAACGGTAACACTTGAACAACAAGCGGTTCCTGAGACATGGTATTGATAAACTTGTTGCTTACGATATACAGCTTGTCCAGACGACCTTCGTCATAGGCTTGCAGCATAACTTTAACCGGGCCGATCAGTTCTGATACGGAAGGGTTGTCTCCCATACCGGTAACCTGAGCAACAATGTTTCCGCCTACCGAACCGAAGAAAGAAACCGCTTTGGAACCAATCAGCGCTAAATCAGTTTCAACGCCTTTGTCGCTCCAGGATTTCATATCAGCCAACAGTTTCTTGAACAGGTTAATGTTCAAGCCACCGCACAGGCCACGGTCAGTAGACACCACCAAATACCCAACGCGCTTAACGTCGCGTTCTTCCAGGTACGGGTGTTTATATTCCAGATTTCCTAACGCAAGGTGACCAATCACATTGCGTATGGTTTCCGCATAAGGACGGCTGGCCGCCATACGATCCTGCGATTTACGCATTTTGGAAGCGGCGACCATTTCCATTGCTTTGGTGATCTTCTGCGTATTTTGGACGCTTGCGATCTTACTACGTATCTCTTTTGCGCCGGCCATCTTTGCTTCTCCTCAAAGCCTTGCGGCCTGCTTTACAGCAGGCCACCGGGCGTTACCAGGACTGGGTTGCCTTAAAAGTATCGAGGATGCCTTTAAATTTGCCCTCGATCTCATCGTTATAAGCGCCAGTTTGGTCGATTTGTTGCAGAAGTTCGCCATGCTCACGGTCAGCATAAGCCAGCAGTGCCGCTTCAAAGCTACCGACTTTCGACAGCTCAACATCTTCCAGATAACCACGTTCCGCCGCAAACAGAACCAGAGACTGCTGTGCGACAGACATCGGCGCATACTGTTTCTGCTTCAGCAACTCGGTCACTTTCTGACCGTGGCTCAACTGCTTACGAGTTGCATCATCAAGGTCGGAAGCGAACTGAGAGAATGCCGCCAGTTCACGGTACTGTGCCAGAGCGGTACGAATACCACCGGACAGTTTCTTCATGATCTTGGTCTGTGCTGCACCACCCACACGGGATACGGAGATCCCAGGGTTAACCGCAGGACGAATACCGGCGTTAAACAGGTTGGATTCCAGGAAGATCTGACCATCGGTAATAGAAATTACGTTGGTCGGAACGAACGCAGAAACGTCACCTGCTTGCGTTTCGATGATCGGCAGAGCGGTCAACGAACCGGTTTTCCCCTTCACTTCACCCTTGGTGAATGCTTCAACGTAATCGGCGTTAACGCGCGATGCACGCTCCAGCAAACGGGAGTGGAGATAGAAAACGTCACCAGGATAAGCTTCACGACCTGGTGGACGACGGAGCAGCAGAGAAATCTGACGATAAGCAACGGCCTGTTTGGACAGGTCATCATAAATAATCAGCGCATCTTCACCGCGGTCGCGGAAATACTCGCCCATCGCACAGCCGGCATACGGTGCCAGATATTGCAGAGCAGCAGACTCGGACGCGGTAGCAACGACAACAATGGTGTTTTCCAGTGCGCCGTGCTCTTCCAGTTTACGCACCACGTTAGAAATCGTGGAAGCTTTCTGGCCGATAGCGACGTACACACATTTGATGCCAGAATCACGCTGGTTGATGATGGCGTCGATAGCCAGAGCGGTTTTACCCGTCTGACGGTCACCGATAATCAGCTCACGCTGACCACGACCGATTGGAATCATGGCGTCAACGGACTTATAGCCCGTTTGTACTGGCTCATCAACGGATTGACGTTCGATAACGCCAGGCGCAATCGCTTCAACCGCAGAGAAACCGTCGTGATCCAGTGCGCCTTTACCGTCAATCGGTGCGCCCAGCGTGTTGACCACACGACCCAGCAGGCCACGGCCAACTGGAACTTCAAGAATACGGCCGGTGCATTTTACTTTCATGCCTTCAGCCAGATCCGCATACGGGCCCATAACTACCGCACCAACGGAGTCGCGCTCCAGGTTCAGTGCGATCGCATAACGGTTACCCGGCAGAGAGATCATCTCTCCCTGCATCACGTCTGCCAGACCGTGGACGCGGATGATTCCGTCGCTGACGGAAACAATAGTACCTTCATTGTGAGCTTCGCTCACCACATTGAACTGAGCAATGCGCTGCTTGATCAGTTCGCTGATTTCGGTGGAATTCAGTTGCATGCTCCAGTCCCCTTAAGACTGCAAGACGTCTGCCAGACGTTCCAGACGACCGCGAATGCTGCCATCTATCACCATGTCGCCCGCGCGGATAACCACGCCGGCCATGACAGACTTATCAATTTTGCAATTCAGCTTCACTTTGCGTGACAGACGTTTTTCCATAGCGGCAGCGATCTTCGACAGCTGCTGCTCACTCAACGTGTTGGCAGAAATCACATCGACGTCAACCGTCGATTCTAGTGCTGCCCGCAGTTGAATAAATTGTTCCAGTACTTCAGGAAGTACCGGTAAACGTCCGTTTTCGGCCATCACCTTAATCAGGTTCTGACCGGCTTCATCAAGTTGATCACCACAAACGGCAATAAACGTTTTTGCCAGCTCAATCGGTGCAACTGCACCGGAAAGCAGCTCGGCAATCTGCTCATTGCGCGCTACTTCGGCCGAAAACGCCAGCATGTTATGCCAGCGATCCAAGGCCTGATTCTCAACCGCAAAGTCAAAAGCTGCTTTGGCGTAGGGGCGAGCTACCGTGACAAATTCAGACATCAGCCCCTCCCTCCTTACAGTTCAGCGACCAGTTTATCAACGATGTCGCTGTTAGCAGCTTCATCCACGGAACGTTCAATAATTTTCTCGGCACCGGCAATCGCCAATACGGCAACTTGTTTACGCAGCTCTTCACGAGCACGTTTACGTTCGGCTTCGATTTCAGCCTGCGCCTGCGCCACAATCTTGTTACGTTCAGCTTCCGCTTCAGCTTTCGCCTCATCCAGGATCTGAGCACGGCGTTTGTTCGCCTGCTCGATGATAACCTGAGCATCCGCTTTGGCTTTCTTCAGTTGATCTGTCGCATTGGCCTGAGCCAAGTTCAAATCTTTTTTGGCACGTTCAGCAGAAGCCAAACCGTCAGCAATTTCTTTCTGACGTTTCTCGATGGCTGCCATCATCGGCGGCCATACATACTTCATGCAGAACCAGACAAACAGGACGAACGCAATGGCCTGGCCGAGGATTGTTGCATTAATATTCACAGCACAATGCCTCTTTCAAAGTTAAATAAGTTGATGTTTTAACCTCAGCAGAAAACATTCTGCTTAGGCCACCGCAAACATCACATACAGCCCCAGACCAACAGCGATCATTGGGATGGCGTCAACCAGACCCATGACGATAAAGAACTGTGTACGCAGTAAAGGAATCAGGTCAGGCTGACGAGCAGCACCTTCCAAGAATTTACCACCCAGAATGCCGATACCGATCGCAGCACCGATTGCCGCCAAACCCATCATTAACGCGGCAGCCATGTACAGCAGATCCACACTCAGGTTTTCCATGACAGTCTCCAGTTTGTTTCAGTTAAAAACGTTATTTGTTGAAAGAAAATCAATGCTCTTCAGATGCCATCGAGAGATAAACAACCGTCAGAACCATGAAAATAAAAGCCTGAAGCGTAATAATCAAAATGTGGAAAATAGCCCAAGGCACATTTAACAGCCATTGTGACCACCACGGCAACAGACCGGCAATCAGGATGAAGATCAACTCACCCGCATACATATTGCCAAACAGTCGCAAGCCTAAGGAAATAGGTTTGGACAGCAGGCTGACACCTTCAAGAATCAGGTTAATAGGAATAAATACTGGATGGTTGAACGGCTGCATGGTCAGTTCTTTAACAAAACCACCGAGACCCTTCATTTTGATGCTGTAGAACAGAACCAGGATAAACACCCCAAGCGCCATCGACAGCGTAATGTTCACGTCAGCCGTCGGCACGGCACGCAGGTAAGCATGCGCCGGATCGTATCCCAACAGGCTATAAATGCCCGCCCAGGCTTGCGGCAACAGATCGATAGGCAGCAGGTCCATCAGGTTCATCAGGAAAACCCAGACGAAAATGGTCAGCGCCAAAGGAGCAATCAGTTTGCTTTTGCCATGGAACATATCGCGCACGGTACCATCAACGAAACCGATAATCAGTTCGACGGCCGTTTGCAGCTTACCTGGCACACCGCTGGTTGCGCGCTTAGCGACACGGTGAAAGATAACCAGAAAGAGGATCCCAAGAGCGATGGAGAAAAACATCGAATCGACGTTGATCGACCAAAAACCCGTCCCTACCTGCAAATGGTGCAAGTGGTGACTGATATACTCTTGCGGAGTAGAGATTTCTCCAGCAGCCATGATGTCCCTTACCCTTTTGTTGTTAACTACGGTAACGATTAATTACGGCCGGTGCCACGATCTGCATAATCAGCACCGATAAATAAGTCAGGCCAAGCGGAAAAAATGCCGCTTTAAACACGCCTAACGCCACCACTAACAGTGCAATGGTGATAAAGACCTTGAGCGCCTCGCCAATCGCGAATGACCAGGCCACACGCCCATCTGCGGGCTTGTGCGACTGATGACGCAAGGCAAACAGCACAAACAAAACATTCGGCAACCAGGCTGCCAATCCCCCACCTAATGCAGAAGCGGCAGCATTGACGCTATTGAGGCTGAAAACAGCACTCAACAAAGCAAAAGTCACTAACTGTAACAACAGCAGCCTGAAGGCTACTTTTCCGCTGTAAAGGGATACAGGCATGACGTTTGCTCTCTCCGTACCTTTTCAGAGGTATACCGAATGACGTATAAAACTGCCTTTACACCACTGAGTCAAGCAGCAAAAAACGAGCAAATTATACGGGTCATACCTGCGAATTCAATCGATAAGTAGCGAAAAGGTGAACAATTATTTAAATTTCTTTCTGAAGCCCCGTTTTTACTAACAATCATCCCTTATCATGTCTGGTGTAATTAATTTCTAAAGGCCTCTAATCTGTGATGTGACTCACATAAAAGGCTTTACGACTATTTATAACAGAACGTGTTTTTTTTTGTCTTTAGCAAAATAAGCTATTTATTTTATTTAACTTCAATAAGTTATAAAAATATCTATTCAAAAAACGCAACAAACAACGTTTCAACCGACTATTGACATTATTGATATCGTTTTTTTACTCAATTAACACAAAAATAACTAAATTTTGATGCCAATGATTTATTTTCGTTCGTTATTATTCAGTGCGAAAGCAAAAGGACAACGTTGAAAAAACGAAGATGTAAAATTTCAGTGATCGTGATGCATTCTGGAACGCTGCCACCGATAAACGAGGTGGCAACTTCACACGCAATATTTAGTTATAATTTTTTTGATAAAAAACAAAATTAGTTTGGTTTAAGCACGACCAAATGGCGCTCGCCTTCCAGTTCGGGGACAGATAAGCGAACGACCTGATCCAATAGGACACCTTGTGGCAAAGATGACAATTCATCCTCTGGAAGTACACCTTTTAGCGCATAAAATCGCCCTGTCGATCTGGCAGGAAGATGGCTGCACCAGCTAATCATGTCATGCAGAGAGGCAAATGCCCGACTGATCACGCCATCAAAAGGTGGCTCTGCTGGAAATTCCTCAACGCGACTTTGCACCGGCGTGATGTTTTCAAGCTGCAGTTCATGCTGAACCTGACGCAGGAAACGTACGCGCTTACCCAGGCTATCCAGCAAGGTAAAGTGCGAATCAGGGCGAACAATCGCTAATGGAATCCCCGGCAACCCAGGCCCCGTCCCCACATCGATAAAACGTTGCCCGTGTAAATGCGGCTCAACCACGATGCTGTCCATGATGTGACGGACAAGCATTTGCTGCGGATCGCGTACCGACGTCAGGTTGTAAGCTTTGTTCCACTTATTCAGCATGTCAACATACTGTATCAGAAGATTTTTTTGCTTATCTGAAATCACAATGCCAGCCGCGTTTAGCAGATTATCGAGTGTGTTGCGCACAATAAGATCCCGATGAAAAATATGAGGTTAATAATAAAAATAGCCGGATAACCGGCTATTTAGGGGATAAGTTTACCTTAAATCAGGCGCTGCGGCGCAGCAGACCCTGTTTTTTAAGCCAGATCAGCAGAATGGAAATTGCCGCAGGCGTAATACCGGAAATCCGTGAAGCCTGACCGATAGACGAAGGTTTGTGGTCGTTCAGTTTGGCAATAACCTCATTGGACAGCCCGTTAACCTGCTTGTAGTCCAGATCGGCAGGCAGCAACGTATTTTCATTACGCAGCTGTTTCTCGATTTCATCCTGTTGACGAGCAATATATCCTTCGTATTTGACCTGAATTTCAACCTGTTCAGCAGCCTGCTCGTCGGTTAATCCCGGAGCAAACAGCGGCAGCGCAGTAAGCTGAACGTAATCCACTTCAGGGCGACGCAGCAGCTCTTCACCGTTCGCTTCACGCGACAACGGCGTTTTCAGCAGCGAGTTAACTTGATCTAACTGCTCAGACTGTGGGTGAACGTGAATATCGCGCAGGCGCTGGCGCTCTTTTTCAATATTCTCGAGTTTCTCGTTGAAACGTGCCCAGCGATGATCGTCGACCATCCCCAGCTCGCGACCCATTTCAGTCAAACGCAGATCGGCGTTATCTTCGCGCAGCATCAGACGATATTCGGCACGCGACGTAAACATACGGTAGGGTTCTTTCGTCCCCAGCGTACAGAGGTCGTCAACCAACACGCCGAGATAGGCCTGATCGCGACGCGGTGACCAGCCTTCCTTATCGGCAGCTAATCGAGCCGCATTCAGCCCTGCCAGCATGCCCTGCGCAGCGGCTTCTTCGTATCCTGTTGTGCCGTTGATTTGTCCGGCGAAGAACAGGCCATGAACAAATTTGTTTTCCAGCGTTGGTTTCAGATCGCGGGGATCGAAGAAATCGTACTCAATGGCGTAGCCAGGGCGAACAATGCGTGCATTTTCCATTCCTGCCATTGAACGAACAATCTGCCACTGAACGTCAAACGGCAAACTGGTTGAGATCCCGTTAGGATAAATTTCGTTACTGGTCAGGCCTTCTGGCTCAAGGAAGATCTGATGCGTATTTCGATCGGCAAAACGCATGACTTTGTCTTCGATCGATGGGCAATAACGCGGGCCGATCCCTTCGATGATCCCGGCATACATCGGGCTACGATCCAGATTATTACGGATCACATCATGGGTTTTCTCGTTGGTATGCGTGATGTAGCACGGCATTTGCGCCGGATGCTGGCTCGCATTCCCCAGGAATGAGAAAACCGGCATTGGGTTGTCACCGTGCTGTTGAGCTAGCACGCTAAAATCGATCGTTCTGGCGTCAATACGCGGCGGAGTACCGGTTTTCAGGCGGTTAACGCGCAGAGGCAGCTCACGCAGGCGACGTGCCAGCGGAATAGAAGGCGGATCGCCTGCACGCCCACCGCTGTAGTTGTCCAGCCCGATGTGAATCTTGCCGTCAAGGAAAGTGCCTACCGTTAATACGACGGCTTTCGCACGAAATTTTAGTCCCATCTGGGTTACGGCACCAACGACACGATCGTTTTCCACAATCAGATCGTCAACAGCCTGCTGGAAGATCATCAGGTTTGGCTGATTCTCCAACGCGGTGCGAACCGCCTGACGGTAGAGTACGCGATCCGCTTGCGCGCGAGTGGCTCTGACCGCTGGGCCTTTACTGCTGTTTAGTATCCTAAACTGTATACCTGCCTGGTCAACGGCGCGCGCCATCAACCCTCCCATGGCATCGATCTCTTTAACCAGATGGCCTTTTCCAATACCGCCAATCGCCGGGTTACAAGACATTTGTCCCAGCGTATCAATATTGTGTGTGAGTAAAAGCGTCTGTTGGCCCATTCGGGCAGAAGCCATCGCAGCTTCTGTTCCGGCATGACCGCCACCAATCACGATGACGTCAAATGGATCTGGATAAAACATGGTACTGCTCCTCGCATTATTGCGAATGATGAGTGGTGAACGATCGTTATTTGCCCTGGGGTGGGGGATTCTACTCAACTTTGAGCCAACGACCAAGTCCGTTGGATCCTCGTTAATTAAAGAAAGATCTTTTTATTTAAAGATCTCTTTATTAGATCTCTTATTAGGATCGTCGTGTTGTGTGGATAAGTGATTATTCACATTAAAGATCAAGAGAATGGCGTTGATCCTTACCTGTGAATGATCGGTGATCCTGGCCAGTATAAGCTGGGATCTTAATGCGGGTTTATACACAGGACAAAAAATGAACTTGGGTTATTATTGGGATAACTACGGCTTTTACACCTGAATTAAGTATAGTTATCCACATTCAACTGCCGAATATTTAATCTTATTTGAGTAAATTAACCCACGATCCTAGCCATTCTTCAGCCGGATCTTCAGGAATCTGATGCTGGGTGATGTCGATCTCGAGGATGTCCCCGATCCGTTTAGCCCCTAACTGAGTCAGCACACGATCCGCTGTTTGGATCGCGCCACAAAACGTATCGTACTCTCTGCTACCGATCCCTATCGCACCAAAGCTCATCTGAGAAAGATCGGGCTTCTGTTGTTCCAACTGGTCAAACAGCGCTTTCAGGTTATCAGGAAATTCCCCGGCACCGTGGGTGGAGGTCACCACCAGCCATACACCGCTCTTAGGCAGTGCATCAAGCTCAGGACCGTGCAGAAGTTCAGTGGAAAAATCATCCTTCTCCAGCAGTTCAGCCAAATGCTCTGCGACGTATTCGGCGCTGCCAAGGGTACTGCCACTGATCAAGGTAATGTCTGCCATAGCGATCCCATCTGATAAAAGACGGGACATTGTACGCTGTGATCTGGCTGGGATCTACCTGTGGATAATATGGGTATAGGAAAAAAGCATTACGGCGCGATCGTCCGCATGATGGGGTTCTGCAGGGAGATGAGTGTTTCAGTGGACTGAATTTCATCAATGGTTTGGATCTTGTTGATAAGTACATGTTGCAGCGCTTCTATCGAGCGGCACATGACCTTAATAAAGATGCTGTAATGCCCGGTGGTGTAGTAGGCCTCGACCACTTCTTCCAGATTGTTCAGCTTCTCCAGCGCCGAGGGATAATCTTTGGCGCTTTTCAGAATGATGCCGATAAAGCAGCACACGTCATAGCCCAGCTGTTTTGGGTTCACGTCCAGACGCGTACCGACAATGATGCCCGCCTGTTTCATTTTTTCCACTCGAACGTGGATTGTCCCCGGACTGACGGAAAACTGTTTTGCCAGTTCGGCATACGGGGTGCGTGCATTTTCCATTAAGGCGGAAAGAATGCCGCGATCGAGATTATCGATCTGATAAATTTCTGCCACTTTGAGCCTCCTATTTTAGCGAATAATGATTTTATACCGCTATAAAATGACGGATTAAAAGCACAAGAGCAATTTATCCATAAGATTATTGAATGGCTAGCGGTTTTTATTGCTTAATGAATAACTAAATACGATGAATAAGAGACGCGGCAATGAAAAAGCAGTACATCGAAAAACAGCAGCAAATCAGCTTCGTTAAATCTTTCTTCTCCAGCCAGCTGGAGCAGCTTCTGGGATTGATTGAAGTCCAGGCACCGATTCTTAGCCGTATCGGCGATGGCACGCAGGATAACTTGTCCGGTACGGAAAAAGCGGTGCAGGTTAAGGTGAAAGCCCTGCCGGATTCCACATTTGAAGTGGTGCACTCACTGGCTAAATGGAAACGTAAAACGCTGGGCGCGTATGATTTTAGCTTCGGCGAAGGCATCTATACCCACATGAAGGCACTGCGCCCGGACGAAGATCGTCTGAGCCCGATCCACTCGGTCTATGTCGATCAGTGGGACTGGGAGCGCGTGATGGGAGACGGCGAGCGTCATGCTGAGTATCTGAAATCGACGGTGACGCGTATTTATCAAGGCATTAAAGCGACGGAAGCCGCAGTACATCAGGCGTTTGGTATTCAGCCTTTCCTGCCGGAACAGATTCACTTTGTGCACACCGAAACGTTGCTGCAGCGCTATCCCGATCTGGATGCCAAAGGACGTGAACGCGCTATTGCTAAAGAATTGGGTGCCGTTTTCCTGATTGGGATTGGCGGTAAGCTGTCCAGCGGGCACTCTCATGATGTGCGTGCGCCGGATTATGATGACTGGACGACTCCAGGCGAGCAGGAACTGGCGGGTCTGAACGGCGATATCGTCGTGTGGAACCCGGTTCTGAACGATGCGTTTGAGATTTCATCCATGGGCATCCGTGTCGATGCGGAAGCGTTAACACGCCAGCTGGCGCTGACGCAGGATGAAGAACGTCTGAAGCTGGAATGGCATCAGGCGCTGCTGCGCGGTGAGATGCCGCAAACGATCGGCGGGGGAATCGGTCAGTCTCGCCTGGTCATGCTGCTGCTGCAATTGTCGCACATTGGTCAGGTTCAGTGCGGCGTGTGGCCACAGCCGCTGCGTGAGTCGGTTTCCGGCCTGCTTTAATACGCTTTGCCGTGCTGCCAGCGGCGCATTAAGCGGCTTTTTAACCCGGTATCAAAGCGCCAGATATGGTCAAAGATGTGCATGATGCCGGGTTTGCCATGATCGGACATCGCTACAGCATGGAAACGATGCTGTAGCTGCCTCTGACGGCTTTTCACCTTATTGACCACCTCATCCGGCAATCGCTGGGCGATAAAATCCGAAATCACCACGGCGTCGGCGTCATGCCAAAGCGCGTCATCCATCTTATCCAGCAGCGCTGACAGACAGGCACTCATATCCGTGCCGCCGCGGAAGGACTGGCTGAGAAAACGTATCGCCTGCTCTAATCCATCCGCAGATGTGAGTTCGTATTTCACCACGCCGGTAGAAAACAGCATGATGTAGCAGCGGCGGTTGTCGGCGAGCGCGATGCGCATCAGCGCCAGACAGAAGGCTTTGGCACAGCGCTCATTAAAGCCGCCCATCGAGCCTGACGTATCAACGCAGACGATAAACGGGCCACGCGGCTGCTGTTCGTTTTGCTGATGCACTACAGGACGTTCCGTGATTTTCTCGCGCCAGCTCTCACCTTGTAAGCGGTATGTCAGCAGCCGATGTTCCAGCAGACGGCGATAAAATTCGTATTCCAGTTCGCTGATGCCCAACGTGGCCAGCTCTGTCGGCATCAAACGCAGGATATCGTCGCTCTGATGTACGCCGCTGACCTGCTCAGGTACGGTGGCGGGTTCCCGTACGCTTACCCGGAAGGCTTCTTTCGGGGCTTCCTGTGTAAGGATGGATTTGGTTTCCCGGCTGCGTCCCAGACGTTCCGCCAGTTTCTGCAATGCGGGCTGGCGTTGCAGGAACGCGCCAAAATCCAATAACTGGCGGGGATCGGTTTGAATACGCTGTGCGGCGCTGAGATCCCAGAGTCGTCCGGCCGCATGTTCATTTTCGGCCAAAATCGGTTCGAGCTTGCCGCTGAGCGTCAGGCGCTGTTGCAGTTCATCCAGCAGGATTTCCCGTTCTTGCTCCATCAACTGCTGATGCAGTGAAACGGTTTGCAGTGTGAGGCTCAACCGCCAGCGTTGAAGAAAGAGTGCGTGGAGCCCACTCGTTACCTTCTGTCCTAAGGTTCTCTCTGGGGCAGTGATAAGCTGCGAAGCCTGCGTCAGAAACGGTGACTCCACGGTGTTCAGCGTATCCATAATCGCAGGCAGGCGCGTCTGAAAAGTCTGATTGTCGATCGATTGTGAACGTTGATAGCAGCTAAATTCTTTTTCCAGCTCTGGCGGTACCTGGGTGGTGCGCAGGCGCTGCTTTAAGGTCTCTTTCCAGTGAGGCAGGTCATTGAGTAACGCGGACTTCAGGCTGGGGTACTTTTCAAAGAAGAAAGCGAGCTGGGGCGTTGCCAGCAGCGTGACGACAAGATCGTCCAGCAGTTCGTTTTCATCGATAGACAGCAGCATTTCCAGTGATTCCAGCGTGATCATCGGCGTTAATCCTGTTGCTCTGATTGCTGGATTTGCTCGGCAACCTGTTGCAGGCTGGCTTCTATTTTGGCCAGCCACTCGCTGGGAACAAACAGGCAAGGCTGATGCTGGCTGAATAAGCGGCGCTGTTCACGCAGCTGCATGTTCAGCTTTTCATATTCATCGGTAATTTCGGCAGGAAGCGCACAATCGCGTTTTTCCGGCAGAGAAAGAATAGAGGATTGCAGACTAATATCGCGAACGGTTAGATGTTGACGATCGTCCACCACCAGATCGAGGCGTTGGGTAAAGCCGATACCGTTGAGCTTACCTCGGATCTCTCCCCCTTTCTGTAGCCAGCTTTGTAGGGCATTCTTCTCAATGATCAGATGGTTGACTTCAATATCGTGCAGGATCAGCGGGCGTTGCAGCACCAGTTCCATGGTTTCTGTGGTAACCGTGTCAGGCAAGGAGTAATGGAATTTCCGGCCGAGGAAGTGCCCTTGTTTTTCTACCGAAAATGCCTGTAATTCGCTTTGTTCACGCTGGAATTGTTGGCGTTTGGTATTCACCTGCTGCAGGCGGAACAGCAGGCTTTTTTGCTGGTAGGCGTGTTCGGTAATCAACAGCTCAAGCTGGTGTTCAATGAGCGTCAAGGTGCTTTGGTCATGCCAGAGACAGTCTTTCAGAAGAATGATATCAACCGGTGTAATGGCGTCCCGGCCGCAGAAAAACGCACTGGCCTGAAGTAGACGCAGGGCTTTTTTCCAGCGTCGATCGGAAATGTAAGGGGCCTGTTCCAGCGTATCGAGCTGCTGGCGTAGCGTGTAAATCAGTTCAAAACCGGCTTCCGGCAGTGCAATGTGCTCAATGTCCTTTTGCCACTGTTGGTACTCTTCATCGCTGACGCTGAGAGCGGGCGGAACGGGGTTATCGCGTTCGCTGCTGTTGTTCACGAGGAGCGCCCGGAAATTCTGTTTTTCCTGAACACGATCGAGCCACAGGCGGATAAGCATACGGTCGTAAAGCGCTTCCAGGCCGCCATCAGCCTCTGGTAGTTCATTCGAGGCCGCGACCAGCAGGCGCATTGGGATGGTGTCTTCGCTGTTGCCGTTACGGAAACGCCGCTCGTTAATAGCCGTCAGCAGGGTGTTCAAAATGGCGGGACCCGCTTTCCAGATTTCATCCAGAAACACGATTTCGGCTTCCGGCAGATAGCCCGCGGTCAGACGCTGATAGCGGCCTTCATCTTTTAACGCCTGAATGGAAAGGGGGCCGAATACCTCTTCCGGGGTGGAAAAGCGGGTCATCAGGTACTCAAACGCATTCGCATGACGAAACGCGAATTTAAGACGCCGAGCGATCATACTTTTGGCTATACCTGGCGGCCCCAGCAGAAAAACACTTTCTCCGCTTAGCGCTGCCAGCAGACAGAGACGAATGGCGTGTTGTCTTTCGTAGAGTCCGTGTTCTAGCGCATGGCTGAGACGAGAAATTCTTTCAGCCAATGCCGCAGTTTGACGCATAATTAATCCGTTAGTCCCATGATGTGATGTACTGAAATCGTTTATTTCTTCACCCGATTGCTTCGCTGAAAACGGTCTATCAGAAAAACCCTGCTTTCAGAAAGACAATAGTAATAATAAACGGCAGATCACAGATTTTTATTAGAATACTTTTACGGATTATTACACCCTAACGGGGTGAGTAAGCAATAAACCACTTTTTACAGGATGTTTCGTGTACAGGTGACCGCACAATAAAAATGGGTTTTTATCCTGATTTGTGCATACTGTGCGCTCTTGGACGGGTTGCTGTGAACGATGTGCTTCGCGGACTGATTAATAACAGAAGATAGGTTTATGAGCTCAGAACATAAACGTTCGCTTCCGGCTGTCACGCTGGCGGCCATCGGGGTGGTTTATGGAGATATAGGAACCAGCCCTCTTTATACGTTAAGGGAATGTTTATCAGGGCAGTTTGGCTTTGGGGTCGAACCTGATTCGGTCTTTGGCTTTCTTTCACTGATCTTTTGGCTGTTGGTTCTCGTTGTTTCTCTGAAATACCTGACCTATGTGATGCGTGCTGATAACGCAGGCGAAGGTGGGATTCTCACATTAATGTCGTTAGCCGGGCGCAATACCTCCGATCGCATGACGTCCGTGCTGGTGATCATGGGCTTGATTGGCGGCAGCTTCTTCTATGGGGAAGTGGTCATCACGCCAGCCATCTCGGTGATGTCAGCGATGGAAGGGCTGGAAATCGCTGCGCCGTCGATGGACAGCTATATCGTCCCGCTCTCGATTGTCGTTCTGACATTACTCTTTATCATTCAAAAACACGGTACGGGTAGCGTCGGCAAGCTGTTTGCGCCCGTGATGCTGATTTGGTTTTTGACGCTCGGTGTGCTGGGCGCGCGCAGCGTGATCGCTAACCCCGAAGTCTTGCAGGCGTTGAACCCGATGTACGCCGTGCGCTTCTTTGTCGAATATAAAGCTGTGTCGTTCTTCGCGCTGGGAGCCGTGGTGCTGGCGATTACCGGCGTTGAAGCGCTGTATGCCGATATGGGGCACTTCGGTAAATTCCCGATTCGTCTTGCCTGGTTTACGGTGGTGCTGCCGTCGCTGGTATTAAATTACTTCGGGCAGGGCGCGCTGCTGTTGAAGAACCCGGAAGCGATCAAGAATCCCTTCTTCCTGCTGGCGCCAGATTGGGCGCTGATTCCACTGATGATCTTGGCTACGTTGGCGACAATCATTGCTTCACAGGCGGTGATTTCCGGCGTTTTCTCTCTGACTCGTCAGGCAGTGCGGCTGGGCTATTTGCCGCCGATGCGTATCGTACACACGTCAGATATGGAATCCGGTCAGATTTACATCCCTGCCATTAACTGGATGCTGTATATCGCCGTCGTCATCGTGATTGTCAGCTTTGAGCATTCGAGCAATCTGGCTGCGGCTTACGGGATTGCGGTAACGGGCACCATGGTGATTACCAGCATTCTGTTCTGTACGGTGGCAGTGAAGAACTGGCTCTGGAATCGCTATCTGGCGTGGGCGCTGCTGGCGGGGTTACTGGTTATCGATGTACCGATGTTTTTGGCGAACGTGGTCAAGATTCTGTCCGGCGGCTGGCTGCCGCTGGCGTTGGGTATGGTGATGTTTATTATCATGACGACGTGGAAAAGCGAGCGCTTCAGGCTGCTGCGTCGGCTGCATGAGCATGGTAACTCGCTGGATGCCATGATTGCGTCGCTGGAGAAATCACCGCCGACGCGTGTACCGGGAACCGCTGTCTATTTCTCGCGTGCGACTCGCGTGATCCCATTCGCGCTGCTGCATAACCTGAAGCACAATAAGATCCTGCATGAGCGCGTGGTGCTGTTAACCATGCGAACGGAGGATGCTCCCTATGTGCTGAACGCCCGCCGCGTAACGGTTGAACAGCTTTCACCGACGTTCTGGCGAGTGATTGCCAACTACGGCTGGCGTGAAACGCCGGATGTGGAAGAGGTCTTTCAGCGCTGCTGGCAGGACGGGTTAACCTGCCAAATGATGGAAACGTCTTTCTTTATGTCCAATGAATCGCTGATTATCGGTGAGCGTCCGTGGTATCTGCGCTTGCGCGGTAAGCTATTCATGATGCTCAGCCGCAATGCGCTGCGAGCGGCGGATCAGTTTGAAATACCGCCAAACAGGCTGATTGAGCTGGGGATACAGGTCGAGATTTAAGTGAACCCTCTATACTCGCTATCGTTAACAAGCAGGCAGCGACTCACTGTTTGTTATTAGGGAAACACGGGGATGAGGTTCCCGCAGAGACACCTCGCCTCGTGGTCGACCGTGTATCTCGATCTTACCCCAACGTAACGCTCTATAGCTTTTACCAATTAACCGACACGATCAGCCCGCCTTGGGGCTGGTTGGTAAACGTAACCCGCATGTGGTGCAGCTTGGCAATATTGTTGACGATGGAAATTCCCAGACCGCTGCCAGATTTTTCTTGCCCCGGTGGGCGATAAAAGCGCTCTCCGATTCTTACTAGCGCTTCCTCGCTGATGCCCGGTCCGTTATCGGCCACCTTAAAGCCGTGTTCCGTCAGCGTCAGATTTACCGTCCCCCCCTCATGGCTGTAGCGAATGGCGTTATCCAACAGATTGCGCACCAGCAGAGTCAGCAGCAGCGGATGTCCCTGCCGGATAAACGGGGTGTCCGGTAAATCCAGCGTGAGTTCGATACCCGCGGTTTGCGCCGTGTGGTAATGCGCGATCGCGGCCTGTTGCAGTAGTTCATTGAGTTGGACGGGCTGCATCCCTTCGGGGGACGATTCGGCATCCAGTCGCGACAGCGTCAGGAGCTGATCCACCAGCCGGGTGGCCCGATCGATGCCTTTGTCCAGATTGATCAAGGCATGGCGGCGCATGGCTTCATCGTCATGCGCCAACTGCGCGACTTCGGTTTGAACTTTCAGCGCTGCCAGCGGGCTACGCAATTCGTGAGCGGCATCGGAGGTAAAACGGCGTTCTCGAACCAGCATGTCGCTGATACGAGAAAACAGGTGGTTCAATGCGTTGACCAACGGGCGAACTTCTTGTGGGATGTGCTGCGTCGCTAGCGGTGTGCTTTCGTCGGGGGAACGTTGCTGAAGCTCGGCGGTTATACGTTTTAGCGGTGAGAGTTCACGCGTGACCAGCCAGAACAGCAGCGCCAGCATGATCGGCAGGGCGAATAGCCAGGGCAGCAGGTTGGTTTTTACAATATCCAGCGTCATGTCCTGACGGTATTCCCATTCCTGCCCGACAGCGATCGCATAGCGATTATCCGCCGTGGTTAGCCAGACGATGCGCCAGGCATCGTCGTCGTCCCGTAATTTGCCGTCGGTGAAGCCGTTGCGCGTATAGTCAAAAATGAAATCTTTGCCGTTCTCGCCATCGTTCAGCACCATTTTCCCGTCTCGGGTAAAAATAGCGAAGGCCAGCGCATCATCGTCCTGCTTGCCGCGGTTCTTATGTACCAGACTCTTGGTTTTGGGCAGAGATACCGGCTGGATTCGCAACTCATCAGGATTCATGGTGGCCAGACGTTTGGCGAACAGCATTTGCTGGGTATCAAATAGCTCATTGATGTTATGGCGTGTTTGATACCACGAAAGCAGGCTGGCTACGCCCCAGCAAATCAGTGTCAGCAGTGTAAAACCGGTAATCAGGCGTAAGCGCAGGCTGAGTCGGTTCATGGCGCGTCCCCCAGAATATAGCCAACGCCATGCACGGTACGGATAAACCCGCTGCCCAGCTTTTTGCGCAGGTGGTGGATGTGCACTTCTACGGCATTGCTGGAGACGTCATCGTCCCACCCGTAGAGCTTTTCTTCCAACTGCGCGCGCGTGAGCACGCGGTTCGGGTTGAGCAAAAACAGTTCCAGTAGCGCCAGTTCGCGAGATTTTAGTATCAGCGGTTCATTGTTAAGCGTGACGCTCCGCGAACCCGGATCTAGGGAAACAGCGCCGTGTGTTAATGCCGACTGCAGTTGACCGTGACGGCGGCGAATCAGCGCCTGCAGGCGAGCAGCAACTTCCGTCAGCGCAAAGGGCTTACATAAATAATCATCGGCACCTTGTTGCAGCCCTTCCACACGCTGTTCCAGCGCATCGCGTGCGGTCAGAATCAGCACTGGTTCGTCATGCCCAGCCTGACGCCACTGCCGCAGGATATCCATCCCGTCCATACCCGGCAGGCTGAGATCGAGCACAACCGCATCATAGGGTGCAGCCTTCAAGGCAGCGGCACCCGCTTTACCTTCCGTAAACCAGTCAATATTAAAGCCCAGTTTGTTAAGCCCTGCTTTCAGGCCGTCGCCAATCAGGCGATCGTCTTCGATTAACAATATTCTCATGGCTGCCTCGCAGGAAATGTGTCGCTGTCGCGTTTGCGCCTTTTCCGGTTTTATACGAAATCGGGGGGCGACGTGTACAGGACAAATCGCTGAAATCGGGCGATTTAGGCAATATAAAAAAATAAAAATGCAGACGCTGATTCCTTAAGATTCTGTTAAGAACGGTTTGTTTTAATTCTTCCCGAAGACCGATTACTCCCGCAGGTTGACTGCGAAACGACAGACAATAAGGAAGGTAAAATATGAAAAAAGCAGCTGCGTTACTCGCCATTACCGCTCTGGTTTCTGCACCGGTATTTGCTGCGCAAAGCGGCGGTGGTTTCGTCAACCCTGAAACGCCGGCGGTTGGCACCCATAAAGGGGGATTTATCGATCCGCAGGGTTCCCTCACGACGGTAGATAAGGCTAAAGATCTGCCTGACGACAGTTGGGTTACGCTGAGCGGCAATATTGAAAAACGGATCGGTGATGAGAACTATTTGTTCCGCGATTCGACGGGCACGATGGAAGTCGAGATCGATCACAAGCGCTGGAATGGCCAGATGGTTTCGCCCACCGATAAAGTGGAAATCCAGGGTGAACTGGATAAAGACTTCAACTCCGTCGAACTGGATGTGAAGCAGATTCGTAAACTCTAAATCGTTATCCTCAATTCCCTATTGGCGGGCTTTGGCCCGCTATTTATCAATCTCCTATACCCGTCATTCTTCAAGTTGCATGTGCGTTGGCTTCATTCAAATACTCGGCCCGTCGTGGGCCTCGCCCTGAAGGGCCGCTGCAAGCAGAGTTCAAATCTGCTCCCGGCAGATTTGTCACCCGAATCACTGACTTGAGTAAGCTCATCGGGATGAAATGAGAGACATCCTGTCTCTCACCGAAGGCCAGCTGCTGGCTGGTCAAATTCGTTCCCGACGAATTTGTCCCTTACTCGCCGCCTGCCTGAAACTCGAATTATTTAGGGTCTATAATGACCTCTCGTTCTCTTTATTTTTTTGTTAGCGAAACGTTTCGATAGCGATCACATTTTTTTTATCTCTTCGTTGCCTTTCTCTCTTCTTTTTCTAGAATGTTATTAGCGAAACGTTTCGCTGGTGGGGTGAGAAGATGAAAAAAGCAGCATTATTGAATTCAGATATTTCTTCCGTAATTTCTCGACTGGGACATACCGATAGCCTGGTTATTGGTGATGCGGGTTTGCCGATTCCTGAAACGACGACGCGTATCGATCTGGCGTTAACACATAACGTGCCGACGTTTTTGCAGGTGGTGAGTGTGGTCACCAGTGAAATGCAGGTCGAGGCCGCTATTCTGGCGGAAGAGATTATTGAAAAGAACCCCACAGTCCATGACGCATTACTCGATCAATTGAAGCAACTTGAACAACACCAGGGAAACTCAATTGCATTGCACTATGTTAGCCATGAAGAATTTAAAACCCAAAGCGGCAAAAGCCGGGCCATCATTCGCAGCGGAGAGTGCTCTCCGTATGCCAATGTCATCCTGTGTGCTGGCGTAACGTTCTGAGGCATCCATGCAACCTTTACTGCAACTGCAAGGCATCACGAAATCTTTTCCCGGCGTTAAGGCGCTGTCCGGTGCGGCGCTTAACGTCTATCCGGGAAAAGTGATGGCGCTGGTGGGCGAGAACGGTGCGGGCAAATCCACCATGATGAAAGTCCTGACCGGGATCTACCGTAAAGATGCGGGTAGCATCCATTTTCTGGGGCAGGTGGTGGATTTCAACGGGCCGAAAGCGTCCCAGGAAGCAGGTATCGGTATCATCCATCAGGAGCTTAACCTGATCCCCCAGCTTACGATTGCCGAGAATATCTTTCTCGGGCGTGAATTTACCAACCGCTTTGGCCGTCTCGACTGGAATAAGATGTATGCGGAAGCCGACAAGCTGCTGAAGCGCCTTAATCTGCGCTACGACAGCCGTCGTATGGTCGGGGATTTATCGATTGGCGATCAGCAAATGGTGGAAATTGCCAAGGTGCTGAGCTTTGAATCGAAAGTCATCATCATGGATGAACCTACCGATGCCCTGACGGATACCGAAACCGCTTCGCTATTCAGCGTGATCAAAGAGCTGCAATCTCAGGGATGCGGCATTGTCTATATTTCCCACCGTCTGAAAGAAATCTTTGAAATCTGCGATGACATTACTGTGTTCCGCGATGGTCAGTTTATCGGTGAGCGTCCGGTCAGTGACTTACAGGAAGATACGCTGATTGAAATGATGGTGGGCCGCAAGCTGGAAGATCAGTACCCGCGTTCAAGTAAAGTGCCGGGAGAGGTTCGCCTTAAGGTGCAAAACCTGTCCGGGCCGGGCGTCGACAGCGTTAGCTTTACGGTGCGGAAAGGTGAAATCCTGGGCGTTGCCGGGCTGATGGGCGCGGGTCGTACCGAGCTGATGAAGATTCTCTACGGCGCACTGCCGCGGACTGGCGGTAATGTGACGCTGGATGGCCGCGACGTGGTAACCCGAAAACCGCAGGATGGTTTGGCGAACGGCATTGTTTACATCTCGGAAGACCGTAAGCGTGATGGTTTGGTGTTGGGCATGTCGGTAAAAGAAAACATGTCCTTAACGGCACTGCGCTATTTCAGCCATGCGGGCGGTCGTCTGAAACACGCTGAAGAGCAATTAACGGTTGCCGACTTTATTCGCCTGTTCAATGTTAAAACGCCTTCAATGGAGCAGCCTATCGGCCTGCTTTCCGGTGGTAATCAGCAGAAAGTGGCGATAGCTCGCGGCCTGATGACACGCCCGAATGTCCTGATCCTCGATGAACCGACGCGTGGCGTCGATGTCGGGGCGAAGAAAGAAATTTATCAGTTAATCAATCAATTCAAAGAAGAAGGGCTGAGTATCATCTTGGTGTCATCCGAAATGCCCGAAGTCTTGGGAATGAGCGATCGCATCATTGTGATGCATGAAGGGCGCTTGAGCGGTGATTTCCCGATTGAGCAAGCAACCCAGGAAGTACTGATGGCTGCGGCCGTTGGTAAGCAATACGGCGCAAAGCAGGAGTAAGTCAGACATGAGTTCTCAACCTATCGCGGCAAAACGCTGGTTCAGCAAAGAGTGGTTATTGGAGCAGAAATCGCTGATCGCGCTCCTGATCCTTATTGCGATTGTTTCCGCTATGAGCCCTAACTTTTTCACCCTGAACAACCTGTTCAATATTCTTCAGCAGACGTCGGTGAACGCCATCATGGCCGTTGGTATGACGCTGGTGATTCTGACCTCGGGCATCGATTTATCAGTGGGTTCACTGCTGGCGTTGACGGGGGCCGTAGCAGCTTCCATCGTCGGGCTGGAAGTCAATGCGCTGGTGGCCGTATTTGGCGCGCTGGCGCTGGGGGCGCTGATTGGCGCGGGCACCGGCGTCATTGTCTCCAAAGGTAAAGTGCAGGCGTTTATCGCCACGCTGGTCATGATGCTGCTGCTGCGTGGCGTGACGATGGTCTATACCAACGGCAGCCCGATTAATACCGGCTTTTCTGACGTGGCGGATGCTTTTGGCTGGTTCGGTATCGGCCGTCCACTGGGGATTCCGACGCCAATCTGGATCATGGCTATCGTGTTCGCGGCGGCCTGGTACATGCTGCACCATACGCGTCTGGGGCGCTATATCTATGCGCTGGGAGGCAATGAGTCTGCGACCCGTTTGTCCGGCATCAGCGTTGATAAAATCAAGATTATTGTCTATTCCCTGTGTGGGCTGCTGTCTGCCCTGGCGGGAATTATCGAAGTCGCACGTTTGTCCTCTGCACAGCCTACGGCGGGGACAGGGTATGAACTGGATGCCATCGCGGCTGTGGTATTGGGCGGCACCAGTCTGGCTGGAGGAAAAGGGCGTATCGTTGGCACGCTGATCGGCGCTCTTATCCTTGGTTTCCTCAACAACGGGCTGAATTTATTAGGTGTTTCTTCTTACTACCAAATGATCGTTAAAGCAGTCGTCATTTTGCTGGCGGTTCTGGTAGATAACAAAAGCAGTAAATAACCTTCATTCACACAGGAATTGAGTTATGAATATGAAAAAGCTGGCTACTCTGGTTTCCGCTGTTGCGCTGAGCGCGACTGTCAGTGCTAATGCCTTGGCCAAAGATACGGTTGCGCTGGTGGTTTCTACGCTGAATAACCCGTTCTTTGTTTCAATGAAAGAGGGTGCGCAGAAAGAGGCCGACAAACTGGGTTACGAGCTGATCGTGCTGGATTCCCAGAATAACCCAGCGAAAGAGCTGGCTAACGTTCAGGATTTGACGGTGCGTGGAACCAAAGTTCTGCTGATCAACCCGACCGATTCTGATGCGGTCGGTAATGCGATTAAAATGGCGAACCAGGCCAAGATCCCTGTTATTACGCTGGACCGCGTTGCCAGCAGTGGTGAAGTTGTGAGCCACGTTGCTTCTGATAACGCCTTCGGTGGTAAAGTTGCCGGTGACTTCATTGCCAAGAAATTGGGTGAAGGCGCTAAAGTGATTCAGTTGGAAGGGATCGCCGGAACGTCTGCCGCACGCGAGCGTGGTGCAGGCTTCATGAAATCTGCTGAGAAAAATAAATTCGTTATGCTGGCCAGCCAACCGGCCGACTTCGACCGTACTAAAGGGCTGAACGTGATGCAGAACCTGCTGACCGCGCACCCTGACGTTCAGGCTGTATTTGCTCAGAACGATGAAATGGCGCTGGGTGCACTGCGTGCACTGCAAACCGCAGGCAAAACAGATGTGCTGGTCGTCGGTTTTGACGGTACGCAGGATGGCGTGAAGGCCGTTGAATCAGGCAAGCTGGGGGCAACGGTTGCTCAGCGTCCCGATCAGATTGGTGTGATCGGTATCGAGACAGCGGCGAAAGTGCTGAAAGGCGAAAAAACGCAGGCCATCATTCCGGTTGACCTGAAGCTGGTAGCAAAATAATTAAAGAATAAAGCAGGGCTCGCGCCACCCGTTTGTGGTGGCGCATTATTAACGTAGTAGCGGGATTCGACATAATGAAAACGGGTAAGCTGGTGGTGCTGGGCAGTATTAATGCTGACCATATTCTCAATCTTGAGCAATTTCCCCGCCCGGGCGAAACGGTTATCGGTGAGCAATATAGCGTTGCTTTCGGTGGGAAAGGCGCCAATCAGGCCGTTGCCGCTGGCCGAAGCGGTGCAGACATCGCCTTTATTGCCTGCGTCGGAGACGATGATATTGGCGCCCGTATTTGCCAGCAGTTATCCAAGGACAATATTGATGTTTCCGCCGTCGAGGCTATCTCCGGGGAAACAACCGGCGTTGCGCTGATTTTTGTTAACGCCGACGCTGAGAACATGATCGCGATTAACGCCGGCGCGAATGCGGCCGTAACGCCTGATTACCTTCATCGTCATCAGCAACACATTATGGATGCCTCTGCGTTGCTGATGCAGCTTGAGTCGCCGTTGGAAACGGTCATCGCAGCAGCCAAACTGGCGCATGAACACCAGACGAAAGTGATTCTTAACCCCGCACCTGCACGTGAGCTGCCTGATGAGCTGTTATCGCGGGTCGATATGATCACACCAAATGAAACCGAAGCGCAGTTCCTGACGGGAATTACCGTCGAGACGGAAGAAGATGCGGCTCGCGCAGCACAGGTTCTGCACGATAAAGGCATTGAAACGGTTCTCATCACGTTGGGTAGCCGTGGTGTATGGCTAAGTGAAAACGGCCAGGGGCAGCGTATACCGGGGTATCGTGTAAAAGCCGTGGATACTATCGCCGCTGGGGATACATTTAATGGTGCGCTTGTTACCGCGTTGCTGGAAAATAAACCGATGTCCTCCGCCGTAAAATTTGCCCATGCGGCAGCGGCGATAGCCGTTACTCGCCGAGGTGCTCAGCCCTCTGTCCCATGGCGTGAAGAGATCGACGAATTTTTGCAAACCCAGGGGTGATCTTTGGCCACCATGAAAGATGTCGCCCGTCTTGCGGGCGTTTCTACTTCTACCGTATCTCACGTCATTAATAACAACCGCTTTGTCAGCGACACCATTCGCGAAAAAGTGATGAAGGCCGTTGAGGATCTCAACTATGCGCCGTCTGCGCTGGCCAGGAGTCTGAAAATAAACCAGACCCGCACCATCGGCATGTTGCTCACTGCCAGTAATAACCCGTTTTATGCTGAAGTGGTGCGTGGCGTTGAGCGTTGCTGCTATGAGCGTGGCTATAGTCTGATTCTGTGCAACACCGAAGGCGATCGCGACAGAATGAGCCATAGCCTTGAAACGCTGCTGCAAAAGCGGGTCGATGGCGTACTGCTAATGTGCACCGAAAGCCATCGCCCTTTGCCCGAAATGATGAGCCGCTATCCTTCTATTCCTATGGTCATGATGGATTGGGCCCCCTTTGAAGGCGTCATGGACGTCATTAAAGATAACTCTCTGCTTGGTGGAGAGATCGCGACCAATTACCTCATCTCGCGCGGTTATAAAAAGATAGCATGCATTGCGGGCCCGAAAGATAAGACGACAGCCTATAACCGACTGGAAGGTTATCGACAGGCGATGCAGCTCGCTGGGCTATTCGTTCCCGCTGAGTATGAAATTTTCGGCGATTTTGAATTTGAAGCAGGCTATCGCGCTATGCAGCAGTTATTAGCGCTGGAAGATAAGCCAGAAGCCGTGTTCACCAGTAATGATGCGATGGCCGTTGGTGTTTACCATGCGCTTTATCAGGCAGGGCTTTCGATTCCTCAAGACATGGCGGTTGTGGGTTACGATGATATTGAGCTGGCTCGCTATATGTCACCACCTCTTACTACTGTTCACCAACCGAAGGATGAACTCGGCGAACTGGCAGTGGATACACTTTTGTATCGCCTGGAACATCCGAATACCGAGCCGAATGTGTTGGTGCTGACGCCGGAACTCATGGTTCGTCAGTCTGTAAGGTGAGGTTTTCTCCTAATTAGCGGCGAAAAATCCGGCATAACGGCGTCTTTTAATTCGCTTTGCTGAAAAAATCCCCACTCGATAATTTTTTTGCATTTAGCGCTTGTCAGGCGGCGAGAAGTCCCTATAATGCGCCTCCACTGACACGGCAACAGCGACACGCGGTTGCGGTAACAGCAAAAAAGATTCAACGAAGGCGGTCAGTAATGACTTGACTTCACAGCGGAAACGCATAATATATGCGGCCCGCGCCACGGAAGATGTGGCACTGCTCTTTAACAATTTAATCAGACAATCTGTGTGGG